>CAVIVB010000142.1:0-4963 GCA_963645785.1 bacterium | reverse complement strand
ATCTTGATGTTCTTGCCCGAAGCGAGGACATGGTCGAGCCCGCCGTAGCCAATGTCGTAGGCCCAGCCGTCACCGCCAAGCACCCACACCGACTTACGAACGAGGTTGTCCGCAACGGCGAGGAGCTGTGCGCACGTCGGGCAACCCGCCTGGCAACCTGCCGCGAGAGCCTTCTTCAACTCCGCAACTGCCGCGCGCATTTCCTCAACGCCCTGGCCCTTCTCATCGAACTGGTCGATCTTGAGAATCTTCTCGCAGACGGCCTTGAGTTCCGCCGGCGCGTGATCCGTACCAAGCACCTTCTTGACGAGCTCGAACGCAAAGCCCTGCAACTTATCCGCCGACACGCGCATACCGAGACCGAACTGCGCATTGTCTTCGAACAGCGAGTTGGACCAAGCCGGCCCGCGCCCATCCGTGCGCTGGCAATACGGCGTCGTCGGCAAGTTACCACCATAAATGGACGAGCAGCCCGTCGCGTTCGCGATCAAGAGGCGGTCGCCACAAATCTGGGTGAGCAACTTCACATACGGCGTTTCACCGCAGCCCGCACACGCACCCGAGAACTCAAACAACGGACGCTTCAACTGGCTATCAAGAAGCTTCTTCGTATCGAGCTTCGCCGGATCAACTTCAGGCAGCGACAAGAAGAACTTCCAATTCTCGGCTTCCGACTTGCGGAGCGGAATCTGTTCCACCATCTTGAGCGCGCCCTTCGCCTTCATCGGGCACTGCACCACGCAGAGCTCGCAGCCCATGCAGTCTTCCGGCGCAACCTGAATCGTCACCTTCTCGCCAAACTTCGACGTGAGCTTGCCCGCATCGACCGACTTGAACGTCGCCGGCGCACCATCGAGCGCCGCCGCCGGATACACTTTCATACGAATCGCCGCGTGCGAGCAAATCGCCAAGCAATTGCCGCACTGAATACACGCCGTCGGATCCCACTGCGGAATAAATGCCGCGACATTGCGCTTTTCCCACTGCGTCGTCGCCGTCGGCCACGTACCATCGTCTGGAATCGCCGACACCGGCAACTCGTTGCCGCGCTGCGCAATCATCTTCGCCGTCACGTTCTGAATGAAAGCAGGTGCCGCGCTCGAAACCGCCGGCGGCATCTTCGCCTTGCCCGCAACCGTGGAAGGATACTTCACTTCCTCAATCGCAGCCGACGCCGCTTCAATGCACTTCCAGTTCATCTCAACGACGTCCTGGCCCTTCTTCGAATACGCCTTCTCCGCATAGTCCTTCAACACCTGAATCGGGTCGAGAACCGTGCCATCCGCCTTCTTCAACGTAATGCCCGACAGCTTGAAGAACGCCGTCTGCAACACCGTGTTCGTACGCGTGCCCATGCCATTCTCGCGCGCAATCTTCGCCGCGTCAATGACGTAGAACTTAATCTTCTTATCGATGATCGCCTGTTCCACTTCATCCGGCATGTGGTCCCAAATTTCTGCCGCGGTATACGGCGAAGCCAAAAGGAACACGCTGCCCGGCTTGGCGGCCTTCAGCATGTCATACTTCTCAAGATACGGGAAGCAGTGGCAAGCCGTGAAGTCGGCCGAGTTAATGAAGTACGGCGAACGAATCATCTCCGAGCCGAAACGCAAGTGCGAAATCGTCACGCCGCCAGACTTCTTCGAGTCATACTCAAAGTAGCCCTGCGCGTAATTCTCGGTGTAGTTACCAATAATCTTAATCGAGTTCTTGTTCGCACCAACCGTGCCGTCCGCGCCAAGACCCCAGAACATGCATTCCTTGCGATCGCCCTTCGGAACGACGAACGAATCATCGCCCAGCATATACTGGTGCTTGTTCACATCGTCCACAATGCCAACAACATAACGATCAAGCGGCTTCTCCGCGGCCATGTTCGCAAAAATGTTCGCGCACATCTGCGGCGTGAAGTCCTTCGAACCAATCCCGTAACGACCCGCAAGAATCTTCGGGTACGCATACGAAATAAGCCCCGACTGCTTCGCCTGACCAATCGCCGCGCACGCATCCAAATAAAGCGGATCGCCAATCGCGCCCGGCTCCTTCGTGCGGTCCAAAACCGTAATGCACTTCACCGTCGCAGGAATCGCCGCGACAAAATCCTTCATCGAGAACGGACGATACAAATGCACCTTCACAAGGCCAACCTTCTTGCCCTGCTTCACGAGCGCGTCCACCGTCTCATGCAACGTATCGCACCCAGAGCCCATCGCAATCGCGACATACTCCGCATCCGGCGCGCCCACATAATCGTACAACTTGTACGCACGGCCCGTCAACTTCGCAAGCTTGTCCATGTACTTCTGAACAATCGCCGGCGTCGCCTCATAATACTTCTCACAGCTCTCACGACCCTGGAAGTTGATGTCCGGATTCTGCGCCGTACCACGCATCGTCGGATGTTCCGGATCGAGCGCACGCTTGCGAAAATCAACAACGTACTTGTCGTCAATCATCTCGCGAATCGTCTCCATCGGAATCTCGTCAATCTTCTGCACCTCGTGCGACGTACGGAAACCATCAAAGAAATGAAGGAACGGAACCTTCGCCTCCAACGTCGACGCATGCGCCACCATCGCCATGTCGTGCGCTTCCTGCACCGAGTTCGAACACAACATCGCAAAACCCGTCTGACGGCACGCCATCACGTCGCCCTGGTCACCAAAAATGCACAAACCCTGACACGCCAACGAACGCGCCGACACGTGAAATACCGTCGGACACAACTCGCCCGCAATCTTGTACATGTTCGGAATCATCAACAACAAGCCCTGCGAGGCCGTGAACGTCGTCGTCAACGAACCAGTCGTCAATGACCCGTGCACAGCGCCCGCCGCGCCGCCTTCGGATTCCATCTCAACAATCGAGGGAATCGATCCCCAGATGTTCGTCTTCGCGTGTGCCGCGAGTTCATCGCACGTCTCGGCCATTGGCGACGACGGCGTAATCGGATAGATCGCGGCCACTTCTGAACAAGCGAACGCAATCTGGGCAGCGGCTGTATTGCCGTCAACCATGATCTTCTTTGCCATTTTCCTATTTCCTTTGGTGTTAAAACCTATTGTGTAGAAATCAAACAGTATGTATTATACCATATTTCAGACCGCCTGTAAAGGGGGTAAATAATCCCATCCCAACTTTTCCTACCGTATCCGAATGCAAAAACCACCAACCGAAAACGCCGCCTGCGCCGTGTTCCCATACACCCCCAAATTGATTCGCTCCCCATTCGGCTTCTCCTCCTTCTCATACGCACTCGCCGGATCCCCCGCGTCAATCGCCGCCGAACTCACCTCCGCCCCGCTATACCTCTTCCCATCATTCTTATAATACCCATGCTTCGACAGCACATGCACATCCATATTCACAACCTTCGCAATCGTCTCCGCATCCGTCTTAAACCGCATATCAAACGTGTCCATATCCACCTTCGGATACACAATCGCCCCCTCCTTATCCCCCGTATAAACACACCCCAAAAACTCCTCCAGCCCCGTCACAAATTGCGGCACCCCCACAACCAAATTCTCACACGTAACCCCCGTCCCCGTCGGCTCATGGTCCATCATCGTCCACGAAATATTGATCTTCGCATTCTCCACCGCCGCCACATCATTGTCCATCTCACTCGCCGCCGGAATCAAATTCCCATAAAAAATCGAATTGTGAATATTCACCGTCGCATTCTTCACATTTACCCCAGCCGCACCCTTCAACGACCCGCACATATTATACGCCATCGTGCAACTCTCCAACGTCACCGTCCGCGACACACCCCCATTATTCACAAACAACACCCCAATATCAGTCGCATTATTCGCACTCAAACCACCATACCCATATTCCCGCGTATTGCGATTCCCCACCCACGCGCAATGGTCAAACACGCTCCCTTCACAATTCCCCACCAGCCTCACAATCGCACCACTGTACAAAGAATTCGCAGTCTCCCCGCTATACGAATATCCCACATTCCCAATAAAACTACAATTCGTCGCCACCAAACACACATTCTCCGCATAAAGTGCCGCGCCGCCCGAATCCTTCGCCTGCACACGCTCACTCGCCAGCAAAAAACCATTCGTCAAAAACACCGTATCCACCATCACAGCCTTCTTCAAACCAACCAAATGCGCTCCACACCCATACCCCGTATCTACGCTCGACACATTCGGCCTCACCGTATTCCCTTCAAACCGACACTTCTCAAACCTCACCTCCGACGAACTCTGATTCCCCGTAATGTACGCCCCTCGCCCATTCACCTTGCCAGTCGCATTCGTCCCATTACACACAAACCGACAATCCCTCAGCACAAACAAAGCATTCGCCGCCACCTGCGCACAAATCCCTTGCGCTCCGCCCCTCGTCACAATCACCCGCTCAATCTCCACCTCCTTATTCACATTCAACGACATCGGCGTGCCCCCATTCTCACCATCCACCGTCGAATATGTCCCCTCCGGACGCTCCTCAAGACTTGTCTCCGTCCCAGCAAATCCGCCGCGCACCACAACCTTCTGATTCTGACTATATCCACTCTGACTCGGCGACTTATGCACCCCTTCCTTCATCCAAATCTCATAATCCCCTGTCATCGAATTATACCCCTTATTGAGCGCAGCTTCAAAGCTCATCGCATTCTCCCAGCTCGACCCATCACCCGTCCCATTCGGCACAACATACAAAATCGTCCCCTCAGCCCAAACCTGATTCGAGCCCAAAATAACCGCCGCGACCACCGCGGCACATTTCAACCAATTATGCTTCATTTCTTTTATCGCCTTTATTTATTGGACTTCAGCCCTCCCAGCCCCGTGCCGAAAGAACCTAACCCACCGTAAACACCACTTATTATAGCATATTTTTTTTCTACGTCAATCCCCTATTTTTGATGAATTATAAATCAAATCTGCCGCGCTCCCCCACCCCTTCAGCCCACTCCTCCCATACATTTAGCCAA
>CAVIVB010000141.1:0-4998 GCA_963645785.1 bacterium | reverse complement strand
GTATGCGCCGAAGAAGGAAGGCGAGAAGTTTGTTCCAGGTAAGTCGTGGTGGCGTAATCCGCGGATTAAGGAATTGAACTTCAAGACGTCCTTTGCGGAGAAGCGGTTTGAATTGGACCGCGGCATTTCGCAGAAGTGCCAGAATGCAGGTGGGACGAATGAAGTGATGATGATTGAATTTGAGGGGCGCACGGTGTTGAGGCTCAATGGCTTTGAGGTTTACGACTCGGGCGCGAAGAAGTAAAGTAAAAAAAGAATAAGAAAAAATACCATATAGAAAAGGAGAAAGAGAAATGACACGTAGAGAGTTCATTGGAAGTGCCGCGGCGTTTACGACGTTGGCGAGTGTGAAGCCTGTGTTTGCGACGGATTCTGCCGCGCTTGCGGCGACGAAGAAGTGGTTCAAAGAAGCACAATTTGGGATGATGGCACACTGGGGGCTGTATACGCTCCTCGGTGGCGAATGGAATGGCAAGCCAGGTGTGCACCCGTATGGCGAATGGATTATGCAAGGCAATAAGATCCCGCTCAAGGAATATGCGAAGTTGGCGACGGCGTTCAACCCGATTTTGTTTAATCCGAAGGATTGGATGAAGCGCGCGGCAGATGCGGGGATGAAGTACTTTGTGATTACGTCGAAGCATCATGATGGTTTTGCGTTGTTTCATTCGCACGTGTCGAAGTACAATGTGGTGGATGCGACGCCGTATAAGCGCGACATCATTGAGCAGATTGCGGAGGCGTGCCGCGAGGCGGGGATTCGCTTGGGGCTTTATTATTCGCAGGATTTGGACTGGAGCGAGCGCAATGGCGGCGGCGAAAAGAATGAGGCGGGGAAGAAGAATTGGGGCGAGGCGACGTGGCGCAATGCGTGGGATTGGCCGAGCTTGGAAGGGTATGACTTCAATCAGTATTTTGAAGCGAAGTCGAAGCCGCAGGTGAAGGAGATCTTGACGCAGTATGGCGACCTTTGCTTGCTGTGGTTTGATGTGCCATGTACAATTTCGAAGGAGCAGTGCATTCAGCTCAAAGAGATGGTGCGCAAGTATCAACCGGGTTGTTTGATCAATGGACGCTTGGGGTATGACCTTGGGGATTACCGCACGCCCGGCGATAATATGGTCGAGGAAAACCCGGATGCGACGCAGCTTTATGAGACGGTTGGCACGATGAATGATTCGTGGGGGTATCGTCCGACGGATACACACTATAAGAGTGTGAAGGAAATTCTTGCGATTAAGGAGAAGTGCGCGTCGATTGGTTCGAACTATATGCTCAACATTGGGCCAGATCCATTGGGACGCATCCCAGTCGCGGGGTTGGAGATTCTTGAGGGTCTTGCGAAGGCGCGTAAAGCATGATGATTGGTTCGATTCTGAGTGGCTGCGTCTTGTTGGGCGCAGCCGCATTGCCAGCGGAGAAATTGGCCGCGGAGGTGCAGGAAAAGACGCCGGCTGAGATGTCGCAGTTGAAGGTGTTTGGTTGGGCGGGTGAGCGCTTGAACGCGTGCATTCGCAACCAGATGGCAATCAAGGATGTGGCGTATTTAGCCGCGCCGTTTACGCATAAGACGGATACGGGCAGTTGGGGCGTGGTGGAACCGGGGATTTGGCAGACGGAGTTTTGGGGCAAGTACATGCACGCGGCCGTTCCAATGGCTGAATATGCCGCGGATGTGAATTGGTCGGATAAAATTGCCGCGAGCGTGAATACGATTGTGAAGTCGCAATTGGACGATGGCTACATTGGCAATTATACGGTGACGAACCGCGGCGATGTGTGCGATGTGTGGGGCGCGAAGTACGTGATGATGGGGCTGATGCACTGGTATGATGCGACGCGCGACAAGAAGGCGCTGGAGGCGACGGAACGCTTGGCCGAGTGGGTGAAGGCGAACTTCAACGAGAAGAAGCGCTCTCTCGCGGCGGAAGGTCCGTTCAATGGGCTCATGAATGGGTCGGTGTTGGAGCCGATCATGTGGCTTTATAAGCGCACGAATGAGAAGCAATGGCTTGATTACGCTGAGTGGATCATCAACGACCTGGGCACGAATCCAAAGGGACCCGAGCTCTTTCGCTTGACCGCGGCAAAGACGCCGCTGGCGAAATGCAAGACAGAGGAGAGTGGCAACAAGGCGTATGAAAAGATGAGCTGCTGCCAGGGCTTCCTTGATTACTATTCGGTGACGGGCGATAAGCGTGCTTTTACGATTGCGCGCACGGTGGCCGAGCAAGCACTTGCTGAGGAGATTGACATCGCTGGCGGTGGCACGCATGGTGAACGCTTCTGCGGATTTGCCGCGAAGCAAACGCGCGCATGGAATACGCCGTCCGAGATTTGCGTCCTTATTACATGGATGCGCCTGTGCGAGCGTCTGCTTACGTTGACGGACGACCCGAAGTGGGCAGATGCGATTGAAAAGACATTCTACAACGCGTATCTTGGTGCGCTTGCCGCGGATGGTTCCGCCTTTGCATCGTACAGCGCGCTGGCGGGGATTCGTGAACGCATTCATCCGCGGCAGTGTCGTATGTGGGAGAATTGTTGCAACGCGAATGGTGCGCGCGGGTTTATTTCGTTCTGTGAAAGTGCCGCGATGAAGCGGGGTGATGAGATTTGGCTCAACCAATATCTGCCGGGGCTGACGCACATTGGCGGGATTGAGCTCGACCAATTCAATGATTATCCACGCACGCTGACGACATCTCTCACGATGGGCATCACCGAGCCGAAAGAATTTACGCTCCATCTGCGCATTCCGGCGTGGAGTACGAAAACGATTTTGCAAATGTCGGACGGGACGCGTCTTGAGCCGCCGGCGGGCAAATATGTCACGTTGAAGCGTGTGTGGCAGCCAGGCGACCAGGTGAAGCTCACGTTTGATTCGACCGTTCAACGCCACATCTTGAATGGTTACGTGGCCTTTACGCGTGGGCCGGTTACACTTGCGCGAGATGTGCGTTTTCACGATGGCGATTTGAGCGAGCCCTTGCGTGCGAAGCCTGATAATGCGGTCGAGTTCCGCGACAGTTTTCCGCCAGATGCCTCCATGCGTTTGGCTGTGACGGCTTACCTTGGCATGGGCGCGCACATCAATCAACCTGCACGTACGATTGGATTTTGCGATTACGCTTCGGCGGGCAATACGGAGGACATGCGCAGTTTTTACCGCGTGTGGTTGCCGCTTGTCGATTGGGAAGAACCTGAAAGCAAATGAAGGAGATTGTAAAGTCCCTGGAATTCAGTTAAAAAGCCCCTGGAATTCAGTTGGAAAGTCCCTGAAAAAAGTAAAGTAGGAATACGAAAGATCTATGTTAGCCTCTCTCCTCCTCGCCGCTGCCATTCAAATACCTGTTGGTCATGGCGGCATTTCTTTTCAAGACGCGCTCAAAGAAGTCTACAATGTCCGCACAACAAACTCAACAGACGACATCGAAATCTTGCTTGAGCCGAAGGGTTACGGATTCCGCCGCGCGATTTACATCGACAACACAATGGCGCCTGCACAAGGTGGCCGCCTGATCATTCGCCCATCGGGTAAGACCTCGACGGGTGCAAAGCCTATCTTTTATGGCAGCCTTCCTGTCAAGGGATGGAAGCGTGTCGCCAAGCCCATGAACAAACGCAGTGATGTGTATGAGGCGGACGTTTCGGCCTTTGAATTCTCGGATCAAGTCACGGGTCTTTTTTTGAATGGACGCAAGGTGCGCCTCGCGCGCTATCCGAACTTTGACCCGAAGGATCCTTACGCGGGCGGCTGGGCTTTCGTCCCCGGCAAGTGGATTAGCATGTACGAATTTCCAGGCGGCGAAAATCGCACAGACGTCAAAATTGGCGACAAGGATTGGCACAACTGGACCAACCCCACCGAAGGCATCATGACCATCTTTCCGCGGCAAAGATATGGCTCTTCGCGTGTCCCGATTGCCGCGTTCGATGCGGAAAAGAAAATTATCAAGACCGCGAAGAACATGTGTGACGTGGCCCGCCCAGGCGATACGTATTTTGTCGCGGGCTTTCGCGAAGAATTGGACGCGCCCGGCGAATGGTATCACGATCTCAAAGGCCAGAAGTTATACTTCATTCCGCCCAAGGGCACGGACATGATGAAGGCCAAGATCACAATCCCCACGATGACGCGCGTCTTCAATCTGAAAGGCGCGAGCAACGTCACATTTGAGGATATTGAATTTTGTGCCGCGGATCAATCGGTCTTGGTGGAAGGTGGGAGCGGTGTTGAGTTCATCGGTTGCAAATTTCATGATTTCGTGGGCACCGCGCTTGACCTCGGCTGGGGCGCCAAGCACCGCATTCAAGATTGCGACTTCTACGATATTGGTGGCATTGGCATTCACATGACGGGCGGCTCGCAAGAAAATCCAAATGGCACCGTTGTTGAGAATTGCCACATCTACAATGTTGCGAACGAGACATATTGCTCGTCGGCCATCTTTATGGAAGGATGGGGCTTCCACATTCGCCATAACCTCTTCCACGACCTTCCGCACTGGGGCGTCTTCCACACTGGCGGCATGCACGAACTTACCGACAATCGCGTCCATCATTACATGCTCGAGACCGAAGACGGCGCGGCATTTTACACGTGTAATAAGCAGGGTAACCACCTCACCACCATTGCGCGCAACTGGATTTCTGACGGCATTGGCTTCGCGAAAAGCGCGGGTTACGGGCCGCTTTCCTTTTATCAAAACTGCCACGGCCTCTACTTTGATGCGGGCCCTGGCGATGGTTTTATCTACGACAACGTCATGGAGCGCGTCAGCGGCATGTGCCTCAAGATGGATTCGAACCACAACCAACTCGTCTCCAACAACGTCTTCACCGCCTGCGGCCGCCCCGAGCTCATCCACTGGTCCTACAACATGAACATGTCCGGCGAAGACGCCGCCAACAACAAACTCGTCCACAACGTCTGGGACTATCCTGATTGCCCATCATCCGTCTACGTCCTTGTCCAAGGTGCGGACATCTCGAAGA
>CAVIVB010000140.1:0-5008 GCA_963645785.1 bacterium | reverse complement strand
GGGCAATCTTTTTGAATCGCAATTCAATTGCATCATGACCCTTGTTCAAGAATATCTGCTCGAGGGCTACGCCGTCAACTTGGGTGGATACATGCGTCTTCAACTTTGCTTGACGGGCAACTTGAACGAGAAGAAACTCATCACGGCTGAGAACAACAAATTGGAATTGAAGATTTCGCCCTTGCGGAAACTGAAGTTGAAGCTGCAAAACTTCGCGTGGCGCCTGAAAGGCGACCGGCTGAAGGAACTTTGAGCGCGGCAGATTTTGGTTGATTTGGGGTTGAAGTTTGGTCCTAAATATGGTATAATATACGTCATAATCTTATGCAGATTCAGTTGACGAAGACCAAGACAATCACGATTGGTGGCGGCGGTAAGACTTCGAAGAGCAAAAAGAAGTCACATCGCGCCATTGATATCGTTGGTTTTGACCTTTTTTCTGGGGAAGCGCGCGGGGTGCCGGCGGTGCGTCTCACGGAGAAGAAGGGCGTTTTGCATCTCGCGGCGGTTGGCTTTTTGCCTGTGCCATCGATGGAATTGCCGACATCGTGGGAGGCGGCTTCGAAGAGTTGCGCGTGGTCAGTGCCGGCGGCGTTTCAAGCGCCGCGGGCCGCGCTTGCGATTACGTCGCCCGATATGTTTTTGGCGCAGACGACGAAGGATGCCTTTCGGACAGATTTCATGGCGGGTGCGCACCAGGAAGAAAGTGCCGCGCCCAAGTCCAAGCGTTTTTCAATTCGAAAGAATGATGAAAAGGGCGACGAGAAAGATGAGAAGGCGGATGAGAAAGAGGAGAAGTCTTCGGCATCTTCATCGGCGGTTGAATTTGATGTGACGCCTGGCGTGCCGATTTCGAATGGTGGTACGCGCTTTGTGATGAAGCCATTGCAGGACTTGAATGATTTTGTGATGGAGGCGGGGCTGCCGGAGTACCAGGTTTTGTGGAGTTCGCGCCTGTTGGTGGAGGGGCGGCGGCCGACGGCGGCGTCGATTCAGTTGCGGCCCGCGGCAATTATTGGCAGCGTGTTGCGTCAGCCAGCGTTTATAGAGGCGAAGGGTTCGGCGCTTGTTTTGTTCATGTCTGCGAACGAGGCGCATATTGCGGCGTTCAATGAAGGGAACATTGTGCTGTGGCGCACGTGCCGCGGTGCGGGTGGGACGCTCGCGATTCGCGCGGCATTGAAGAAGGAACTTGGGCTAGATGATGCGATGGTGCATGCGGTATTGGAAGATACGCTGATTGATCCGCGGCCTGTGTTGGAGCCAATTATTGCGCCGATTGTGGATGAGCTTGCTGTGTCGCGTGACTATTTGGTGGGCAAGTTGAGCGTGGAACCGAAGTGTTGTTTGCTGATGGGCATGAGCGCGGGCGCCAAGTATTTCGCGGCGATTGCGGAAGAGCGTGCGCACTTGACGGTTGTGGCGCCGAATTTGTTTGATGGTTTGCCGCCGACGGAACATACGTTTGTGGGTGAAGGCGCGACGATTGAAGGTGGCGCGGCAAATGCATTTATTGGGGCTTTGGGCGCGGCACTTGCGCTTGTCGGGGAGGAAGGATAAGCGATGAACGAAGAAACGTCACATGCTTATCATTTGAATTTGCTGATGGAAAGCGAACGGGTGAGTTCATCGCCTGTGCGCTTTCGTATCATGTTGCCGATTCTCGCGATTTTGGCGTGCTTGGGGATTGCGATTTGGTGGGCGATTTTGGGCGGGCAATTGATTTTGGCGCAGACGAGTTTGCATACCTTGAAGGCGGAGCTCGCGGCGAAGGAAGCGGCCAATAAAGACGCGATTCGGACGATGGATCGGCTCGGCGAATTGAATGCGGAGCTTGATCAATTTGAATGTTACCAGTCGTCGATTTTGCGGCGTGGCGAATTGTTGACGGCGCTTGCCGAGGCGATGCCATTGAAAGTGCAATTGGTGAAACTTGAAATTCCAATGCCGCCGGAACCGCCGTTGCCAGCTGTCGCGGCAAAAAAAGGCGCGAAGGTGAATACGGCTTTGTTGAATCCAACAGGGTATGTGGAGAAAGCGAGCTTGGTGTTGATGGGGCGCTCGCCCTCAATCCCGCCGATTCAATCGCTGTTTGATACGCTGGCGAGTGAATCGTTTACGAATTTGATTTGCGATACGAAGCCGCGTGTGAAGTCGCAACAAGATACGAGCAACTCGCGGATGGTCATCTTTGAAAGCGAGCACCAGATCAAAGGAAGGAGATTTGACAAATGAATCTCCAGACGATGGCACCGAATGCGAAACGTTCGCTTCTTGTGACGCTCATTTTTGGCGCGGTGGCGGCGGGCTTGTACTTTGGCGTGATTGAACAGACCGAGACGAAGCTTGTGAAAGTGCGCAAAGAGGTGACAACGAACGCGCAACGCAACCGGACGGTCGCGGCAAATTTGGCGCGGTCGGACGAAGTAAAGAAACAAGTCGCGGAGGCGGAAGAGAAGTTGGAGAAGTTCCGCGCGGCAATGATTCGCCCCTTGTTGGAATCGACGGCGATGCGTGCGAAGTCGTATGTGGAGCCGCTTGCGGTGGGATGCGGGCTGACGGGGATGGTGTATGAGAGTTTGGAGCCGATCAAGTTGCCGGTGGTGAAGGTCGCACCGCAAAGGAAGTATGTGCGTTGCCCGATTCGGATGACGTGCGTGGGGAGCTATCAGAAGGCGGCATCGTTTGTACGTTGCTTGGAAAAGGAGTTTCCACTTGTGGCTGTGTCGGCGATTACGATTACGTCGCGCAATGAAGTGAATGCGCAACAGATTATGATTGTGCTTGAATGGCCAATGGAAGCAGACGTGGGTAGCGTGGGGGTGGCAAGATGAATAGCGTATTCTCCATTCTTTTGGTGGCGTCAATTCCACTTCGTAATCCGTTTTGGCCTGTTGGATATCATGGCGAGATGGAACCGATTGTCGATACAGTCGCGGTGCAGCAGACGGCGGAGACGGCGGTTGAGGAAGAGAAGCAGACGAGCGCGGCAGAAGCCGCCGCGGCGTTGGCAGCCGCAGCCGCAGCCGCGGCCGCGCAAGAAGAAGATGAATCGGTTGAGCTTTTGCGGCGTTGGGTGCGGGCACGTAAGGCGTTGAAGGTTGGCGGTGCGATGAAGTTTGGTAGCGAAGATGGCACGCGCCGGCAGGCTGTCAGCATCAATGGGAACATTTATGGCGATGGAGATCTCGTCTCCATCAATCACGACGGCTACCGCTTCACGTGGCGTGTGCAGGGGCTGACGAACAATAAAACACTTCGGTTGATTCGTGTGCGTGCACGCGAATTGGAACAAGGCCTCAAGACGGGGAAGGCAAATTCCACGGACGATAAGGCCGAGTCAAAAGACAAGAAGAAAGGAACAAGCAAATGAAAAAGACCACGATCACTCTGATGGCAGGCATGTTGGCACTTGGGCTTCTGGCTCAAGAGAAGGACGCGGCACTGCCGGCGTTGGGTGCGCTTGCCGAAGCAAAGGACGTTGCCGCACAGGCGAGCGCGACGACGAAAACGCATGAAGCGGAGATGGAGGTCGCCGAAGAAACTGCCGCGGAAGAACCTCTTGAAGTAAGTGAAGCCGAAGAAGTGGAATTGGCACCAAGCGCCGCGCCAAAAAGTGCCGCGGTGAAGAGCGAAACGAAAGATGTGCCAAGTGCGGCAACGGCGCAACAGCCGGCAAGCGAGACCAAGCCTGTGGCAGCCACGGCCACACAAAGCGCGGCGGCCAACGCGGCGGGGCTCGTCAATGGCCAGCGTATGGTCGATGAAGTCGATTTGGAAGAGGACGATGCCGCACTTGCCGCACGCCGTCCGAAAGTGAAGTCTGCCGATGGATCGGATGCGGATGCGCTCGTCGATATTGATTGCGATGATGCCACGTTGGCCGACATCCTGCGCCAGTTCCGTAAGACGACGGGCCGTAACATCATTTCGAGTGAGTCCACCAACTTGCAACGCCGCGTCTCCGTCACATTGCGCAACGTGCCATGGTATCAGGCCTTGACCGCCATCTTGCAATCACGCGGCTTCCGCCTCGATAAGAACGACAGCATTTACCGCGTCGTTGAAGATCACCAAACCATCAAGCTCAACACACGCTCCTATCAATTGAAGCATGCCTCCGCGCGCGAATTGGCCGACCTCTTCAACAAGACGTATGGTATTAAGGATAAGAACGGCAAGATCATCCATCAAATTGCCACATGCTTTGAATCGGCAAACGTCGTTGTCGTCACGGCCGAAGACAAAACGCTCTCTGCTTGTAACGAAATCATCGAAGCCGTCGACAAGGCCGTCGCGCAAATTTACATTGAGGCGCGGTTCTTGGAGCTTTCATCCGAGGCGCTGCACAAGCTCGGGCTTGATTGGTCGGCACTCTCAAGTTGGCAGATTTCCGCAAAGAACATGTCGGCCGGTTGGGAAAATAACTTTGGCCGCTTGAACGACTTTGGCACACAGAAGGAATACACCAAAAAGAACATGGTCAAGACAGGCGACTCCTCCTCCGATTCGAAAACGATTTCAGCAACGAGCCCGTCGTCCAGCTCCTCCACATCTGACACCTATACCGATATGGCGGATGGCAGCTACGGCATCAGCAAAACGGCCGTTGCCCCAACTTCCATTCTTGCCGCGGATGGTGCAGGCCGCACAGCCAACAATATGGCCTGGAGCCAAGTGGGCGGTTTCTCGGGACAACTTTCGGCAAGTGACTTCTCGCTCGCCCTCAGCGCATTTGAACAATTGGGCGAAGGCAAGATCTTTTCCAATCCAAAGATCATCGTTTCAAACGGTAAAGAAGCCAAAGTGGATATGACGACGAAGGAACCGAACGTCTCCATCTCGTCGGATTACACGGGCACCTCCTCACAAAACTTGTCCGTCTCAACCTCGCTCGAAGTCATTCCAGGCGAAGACAAACAATTGTTCGCGAAAGAAGCGTTCTTCAGCTATGGCATTGAGCTCTCCGTTCGTCCACGCATTTCGCCAGATGGTCTCATCTCTGTTG
>CAVIVB010000139.1:0-5019 GCA_963645785.1 bacterium | reverse complement strand
GCCCAAACTGTGGACCGCGGGTACGAAGCCATCGAGCGCGAACTCACCGCCCTCGGCGCCAACATCACCCGCCTGTAACGCCCTCATCCTCTTCTGTACGCAGAAGCGCTTGGGCACGCTTCTTCTCAAGCTTTACATTGAGCTCAATCAGCTTTTGCGCAGACTTCGTAATCGTTTGTGCGCCCGGCTCATCCACAAGTTTCTTCTGCGCACTCTCATAATTTGTTTCAAGTGTCTTGAGCGCCTTGCCCACGCCTTCAAATGCCACCAAAAAATCATTCATACGATTCAAAAGTTGCTCAGCCACGGCAATAATCTTCTGTTGATGCTGTTCAACTTTTTCATGTTGCCACGCCAGATACACAAGGCGCAAATAGGCAATCAACGTCAGCGGCGTCACAAGTACGACACGCGCATCCATCGCACATTGCCAAAGGGACGGCTCAGCCTCAAGCGCCGCAGCAAGCGCCGCCTCAAATGGAACAAACATCACCGTCATCGGCAAATAATCACGATCCGGAAATTCCTTCGCCAAAGTGCGCGGATAATTCTTATCGCCCAACTTGAGAATATGCTTGCGCACACTCTCAATATGCTCCTTCAACTTGGCCGCCTTCACCCCCTCATCCGTCGCCTCGCAATAATCCACATAATTCGTCAAACTCACTTTACTATCAATCACGAGCCACCGCTTTTCGCTGTCCCACACTTGCGCGTCGGGCCGATCCGTTTGCGTCCCCGCTTGCAACACAAAACTCTCGCCTTCCTTCAACCCCGTCTGCAAAAGCTTCTCCTTCAAAATAGCCTCGCCCGTGTTGCCCTGAACTTTCGTCCCGCCCTTCAGCGCCTTCGAAAAACCCGCCAAATCATCCGCCATCTTCCGAATCGCCTCAACGTCCTTATGAATCTCAATCGTCTGACCGCGATGATCCACTTGCGCCTGTTGCGTCGCCTGTTGAAACTTTTCCATCTGCTCCTTCAGCGGCTTCAACATCTCAGCCAAACTTGTTTTATTGAGCGTCGTGAGATCCTTGGATTTCGTCTCGAGCGTCGCCGCGGCCAAATTCGCAAACCGCTCCTCCAGCGTGCGTGTCATCGCTTGGAACGTTTTATTCTGGTCCTCAAGCCGTGCCGCACACGCCTTCTCTTTTTCAACGACGCTTTGCTGGGCCTTGGCAAGTTCTACCTTCAAACGTTGGTTCTCATCCCTCAATTGTATGACTTCTGTCTCATCGCCCGCGGCACTTTTTTTCCGAAGCGCAAGAATCAAAATAACCGCGATGACGGCAAACAAAAGTGCCGCGCACGAAACCACAATCAAGAGAATATCATTCATTTTACTTCACCAAATTGCGCAAGGTTTCAACAATCGCCACGGGGTCTGTCATCTCGGCCGTGGCCGCATCCATTGGGCACCCGCCCGTATGTTCATGATTCAAAATCTTCGGCACCACGTCCTTCGCGCTCGCACCAAGCCCATGCTTCTCAAGAAGCGCTTTTGCATCCGCACCCATCACCGGCGAATACACTTTGCGCGCCTTGCCCACAATGCAAATTGCCGCGCTCGCGCGCCCACACACCTTGTCCATCACAATCGCATCTTGAAGGGCCGCGGGATTCTTTTCGAGAAGTTCGAGCATCGGCTTGACGCCGCGCCCTTCGCCCGAAGCCACAATCACGCCGCCCCGCGCAACCACATACGCCTTGCCGCCTTCAATGAGCGTGCGCATCTCCGCCACAAGATCCGCCTCACTCATCGGCCGCACCGCACGCTGCACTTCATACCCCACAACATGCATCGCCGTCAACGGCCGCGCTGGACAATAATGTTCACACGCACCGCACCCAATGCACTTCTCGCGATTCACAACCGGCACGCCCTCAATGAGCGTAATCGCCTTTGTCGGACAATGCTTCTCGCACGCATGGCACTGCACATCCTCCGTCACGCGCAAACACAAATCCTTCCGCCACGCCGCATACCCCACATGCGTCGTACGCTTCTCCGCAAACCCCACGCGATGAATCGCACCCGCCGGGCATACCTCGCTACACGTCACACACGTCGGCTTGCACCAGCCATGACGAAAGTCCAATTCCACACGTCCAAACCGCCGTGCATCCGTGGATGGCCGCAAACATTTCGATGGGCACACCGCTGTGCACAACCCGCACCCCACACACGTCGCCGCAAAGTGCGCGGCACTTTTTGCCCCCGCTGGCAACACAGGCAAATCCTTCTTCTCGCGCGTCGCCCAACTGACTTCTGCAAATCCGCCGTCCGTCGTCTTTTCTTCTTCCGCCGCAAAACTGCCGCGCCCCGCAAGTGCCGCGGCACTCGCCGCCGACGAGCCCAAAATAAATTCACGCCTGTTCATGCCAAGTCCTCCAAGAATTGTGCAATGCCATCCATCGCTTTCGGAATGTCAATCGATTGCGGGCAATGCCCCGTGCAACGCCCACACCCAATACAACGGTCCGCACGCCGCCGCGGGTCTGGAAACGCTTTCACATACTCCTTGCGAATCTGCTTCGGGTCCGTGAGCTTATCGACGCGAATGTGATTCATGAATGTGAGCAAGCCCGGAATGTCAAGCCCATACGGACACGGCATACAGTAGTTGCAATAGTTACATGGAATCGCGCCAAAGCCCAAATACGCTTGGGCCGCACGCTCGAGCGCGACAAATTCTTTCGGCGTCAATTCCTTCAGCGGCGAAAGGGTCGCGATGTTTTCAACAAGATGCTCCTTGAATGTCATGCCCGACAAAATCGTCAGCACTCTTGGGTGCGAACCGCAAAAGCGCAACGCCCACGATGCCGGCGTCGCCTGCGCATCAAGCGGCGTCAACTCCGATGCAATCGCCTCATTGTGTTTCGCCAGCCGCCCGCCGAGAAGCGGTTCCATAATCACAATTGGAATCCCGCGCCGATCCAACTCCTGATACAAATATTCCGCATTCACATTCCGCTTGTTCACTTCTTGCGCATGCTTCCAATCAACGTAGTTCATCTGAATCTGCACAAAATCCCACGGCATCTCACCCGCGTCATGCTTCTCCAAAAGCCATTCCACCGTCTTCGGGTCGCCATGATAACTCCAACCCAAATTACGAATGCGCCCCTTCGCCTTTTGTTCATACAACCACGGAATAATCCCGTTATCCAAATACCGCTTCTTGAATGTCCCAAACCCACCATTGCCAACGCTGTGTAGCAAATAAAAATCGATGTAATCCGTCTGCAAATACTTGAGCGACTTTTCAAACATCTCCTTGCACGCCGCCGCCGAATATTGACTCGGCGCAAAGTTCGAAAGTTTCGTCGCAATATAATATTTGTCGCGCTTGTGCCGCTTCAACGCCTGGCCCAAAACCGTCTCCGATTCGCCGCGACAATACGCCGGCGACGTATCAAAATAATTGACCCCATGCTCCAACGCATAATCAATGTGCGCATTCACCATCTCCTGATCAATCGCCGTCTTCGATGCATTCTCGCCCCACGGATTCGCATGCCCACCATCCACCGTCGGCAACCGCATGCACCCATAACCCAACAAGCCCACCTTCTCGCCGTGCTTGGCCGTGCGCACCGTCATCTGCCGCGGCACTTCTGCCGCAAACATCGTCGCAAATAAACTCCGCAAACTCATCGCCTCGCTCATTTCGCTTCCTCCTTCTTTTCAACCTTCGCTTGCGCCGCGGCGGCAAAACACTTCCGACATCTCTCACAGCCGCACGCCTTCTTCACCTTGTCCTTCTTCCACGAAAACCGCGACAGAAAATTCATCACCGTCCCCACCGGACACACCCAATTGCACCAAATCCGCCCGCCCGCAAACACCGCCAAAAGCAAAATCACCACACACGGCACCGCGGCAAAAATCACCACACCCCAATCAAACTCGGGCGCAAAAAACATCGTCACAAACCGCGTCGCAATCGCATACGGGTCCAGCCATTGCCAACCCAATCCAAGCACCCCAATCAAAACCACCGCGGCCAAAATCACCACATTCACCACAACGCGCGCCACGCCGCCATACCCCATCCTCAGCCGCGTGCAAACTCGCCGCGGCCCACGAAATAACCTCACCACACTCTGCAAAATCCCAAGCGGACAAATAAACCGACAGTACACACGCCCAAATAAAAGCGTCAACGCCAAAATAATCAAAAGCGCAATCCAATGCCGCGCCAAAATCGCCGGTATCAATTGAATCCCGGCATAAATCTTCAAAAGGGTCGTCATCGTCAGTGTGTAAAATGTGGTGAAAGAAATCTAGAAACTCAAGAAGGTTTGGAAAGTCCAAAAATTAATCAGCAACCTTCCAAACCCTCCAACCATGGAGCGCGACAAAATCTGCCGCGCCCCAAACGGCTTATTCGCCGTAAACAATCGTCGTCTGCTCGCCGACAATGCCAAACACATTGAACGACTTGTAGTCAACGTGGTGGATCTTCTTGATGCCACCATTGTCCATCGCCGCCTTGAGCGACGCATCGCCACGAACAAAGCAAACAATGCCCGACGCCGTCGCCGTGCCCATCTTCTCCGGCTTCACCGAATTATCAATGAACGCCGTATCCGGATACTGGAGGTCCATTTCAATGCCCGACACAATGTTGGACTTCCCGCCCGTCATCACGCAGCCAGACGCACATGCGGCCAACGCCGCCAGAATCAACAACTTCTTCATTTGACTGAAGTTCCTTTTTATGTATGTTTCGTATTCGCCCGCTCAAGGAACGCCCTCACGCGAGAGGCCGCCTCAGGAATGATGAATCCCCTTAGCAACGCCATATATTGTACCATATTTGAGACGAGATGACAAGCCCCAAAATTTCCAAAATCTGCCGCGGCTTCCCACGCCCATCGTCCCCAAGCGTCGATGGTCTCTTTTGTGCTTGACCAAAATCCAACCCACCCACCCTTCATTCATTTAATGCGCTGTAAAGCCAACGCCACTTCCCATCAGCGAGCATCCAGCCCCTGCAAGCGCGCCCAACAGCGCTC
>CAVIVB010000138.1:0-5101 GCA_963645785.1 bacterium | reverse complement strand
ATAATAGGTGGCATTCACGGTGGATTAGGTTCTTTCGGCATAGGGCTGGGAGCGCTGAAGTCCAATAAAACAAGGAGATACAAGAAATGAGTCAGATTTGGTTGAAGCGTGCGGTGGTGGTCGCGGGGGCGATTTTCGCCGCGAATGGGGCGATGGCTGATGCGAAGTGGTCGTATGCAGATCATGTTTTGACGGGAATTGCCGCGGAGGGTGAGACGGCGGTGGAATTGAATTTGACGGAAGAGGGGGTTGTATCCGTGAAGACAGCGGGGACGCAGGCGGAGATTGATTTGAGAAGTGCCGCGCTGCCGGATGGGGCGCCGGAGATTGTGAAGGTTGGGGATTTTAGGGCGCTCAAGGCGACATTGCAGAGGGTTTATTTGCCGGAGAGTGCGAAGGTGATTGCGAGTTCGGCGTTTGCTGGGTGCACGGTTTTGAAGTCGGTGAAGTTGCCGGATGGGTTGGAGTCGTTAGAGGCAGGTGTATTTAGTGGGTGTTCGGCATTGGAGTTGGTGGAGCCGTGCATTCCGGGGAGTGTGACGAATTTGGGGACGAAGGTGTTTCAGGATTGTGGCGCGATGACGAATGATGTGATTATTGGCGAGGGTGTTGGGTCGGATGGAAAGGCGCGGTGGGTGAACATTGCGTATGATACGAATTTGCGGAATTGGTCGCTGTCGGGTTGCAACAAGGTGAAGAGGCTTGTGTATGGTCCGGGGGTGCATAATGTGCCGACGATGTTTTGCAATGGGAGCGATACGTTCAAGGGGATTGAGTACATTGAGTTTGGTGTGAATGTGACGAATTTCACGGATAACTTGTGTATGCATTTCCAAGGGGGATGGGCGTATAAGAGTTTGACGAATGTTGTATTTAGGCGGACGGAGGAATTTGCGTTTCGCGATTCTGAGTTTGGATATTGGACGAAGGCGTTTTATCCGTTTGGGACTAGTTTGAGGGAGTTGGAGTTTAATGGATGGATTACCTTTTCGCCGGCGAGCAATCCGTTTTATTATTGCAACAATTTGCAGTTGAGGATGACGGTGCCTGGGGACAATGTGAAGTGGGCGGCGTTTATGGCGGATGAGACGAAGATGACGCCGTGGGCGAAGTGTTCGGAGAGTGATAAGGCGGCGTATACGAAGAAGTTTACGGATGGGAAGGTGCCGGTGGGGATTTCTGTGCGGCAGCCGAATGGGATGAAGCGGTTTTACATAATGACGAATGGGGCGGAGTATGAGGGGAATACGATTCAGTTGGGCGGTGAGATGCGGAGCGAGTTTGGGACGGTGACGTATAGTCCAAGTGCCGCGGATGGGCAGTATGAGAAAGGGACGCAGGTGACGGTGAAGTTTACGCCGGCGAATGAGGGAGTGGTGTTCAAGGGATGGAGAGGGGATGTTGGGACGGCGGATGCGAGCGCGGCAGAAATTACGGTGACGGCGGATGGGCTTGTGTATTTGGTGCCGATTTTTGAGGCGAATTATCTTGTGTATGATGCGCAGAAGGGTGAGTTGACGGATGGGAATTGGGTGATGAGTGCGACGGGCGCGGCGAATGAGATTTGTGTGACGGCGTTCAAGAGGGGCGTGACGTTGCCTGTTGAGATTGATTTGAATAAGCCTGTGTTGAATGGTGGGCGGATTACGAAGATGACGGGGATGGGCGACGGGGTTTCGATTACGTCGATTCGTTTGCCGGAGACGTTGAGGTGGCTTGGTGGGTTGAATTCGGGAGTGAGTAGTCGGCCACAGATTTCGCCGCTTGTGCCCGATGCGGTGACGAACTTGGCGAAGACGACATTTCATGAGTACAGTGCTATGACGGGGAATTTGAGGATTGGATTTGCGACGAATGAGCAAGGGAAAGTGATTGAGACGGTGCTTGGGGATCATGCGTTTGATTATATGTTCAAGATGGGGCCGAAGGTGGAGTTTGGGCCTGGGATTCGGAAGATACCGAATTGTTTGATGACGCAATGGAAGAATGCGTTTGGGTTGAATTATGCGGGGGGAGCGATGGAGATTTGGTTTGGGGAGAATGTGGAGAAGTCGTATCCGGGGGCGTTGAGGAATTTTGGTGGTGTTGAGAGTGGATCGCATGTGGTGAGTGTTCATTATGCTGGGGATATGTTTGATGGGTCGAGCGGGATGTTTTTGGGGGCGGATGACAATGTGGAGAAGCCGACGAAGTGGTATGCGGTGCGGCCGGCGGATTATGTGATGAGGTTTTATGTGGGCGCGGATGGGTGTGCGAAGTGGCATGAGTTTTTGGAGAGTACGAAGGGTGCGGAGCGGAAGATTATTCCGTGGGCGGAATTGGGCGAGGTGACGAATCAGTACTGGACGCGGTTTCCGAAAGGCGAGGCGTTTGGGATGAAGCATCCGTATGGTTTGACGACGGAGGCGGCGGTGATGACGAATGAATTGCCGTATGCGTATGGTTTGCCGAAGAATCAGTGGGTGTTTTCGTTGAGGACGGCGGGGATGGTGATTCGGATTCAGTGACCCAAGGTTTCGGGGGCTGCCGCCCCCGCTCCCCTGCTCCCAAGCGGGGTGGCAGAAGGCAATTTATTAAAGAACAAAGGAAATAAAAGGAAAAGAGACAATGAAGAGGTTGATGTTGATTGGATGCGCGATGGCTGGATTGGCCGCGATTGCGGCAGAACCCGCGGCGAAGGCTACGGTGACGGTGGATGAGGCGCAAGTGATTGGGCCGATGAAGCCGATGAATGCGGTGAATAATGGACCATCGGTGTCAAATGTTGGTGGCGACCAGAAGCGTGGGAATGCGGCAGATTATGCGGCGGCACGTATTCCATTTGCGCGGACGCATGATGCGATCAATTGTGTTTCGGGCGGCGCGCATTGTTGCGACATTTCGGCGATTTTCCCGAACTTTGATGCGGATGAGAATGATCCGAAGAATTACGATTTCGTGTTTACGGATTGGTATTTGGATGCGATTCGCCGGACGGGGACGCAGGTGTATTTTCGGTTGGGGCAGACGATTGAGCATGGTCCGAAGAAGTATGGTGCGTTGCCGCCAAAGGATTATGCGAAGTGGGCGCGGATTTGTGAGCATGTGATTCGTCACTACAATGAAGGTTGGGGTTGGGGCGTTGATAAGGCGCCGACGACGAAGAATATTGCTTGGTCGAATCAGTTCAACATTGTGTATTGGGAAATTTGGAATGAGCCGGATTTGGATTGTGGTGATGATAACCGTTGGGCGACGAATCCGCGTTGTTGGGGTGCGCCGCCGGAGGAGTTTTACAAGTTCTATGAGACCGCGGCAAAATATTTGAAGGGGAAGTTTCCGCAGTTGAAGATTGGAGGTCCGGCGCTTGCGTGCAATTATGATTGGGGCGAGAAGTTTATTGCGCACTGCCAGAAGACAAAGGCGCCGCTTGATTTCTTCTCGTGGCATATTTATATTCGCACGCCGGAGACGTTGCGTGATCGGGGGATTGCGTATCGGAAGCTCTTGGATAAGTATGGATTTGAGAAGACTGAATCGATTCAGAATGAATGGAACTATGTGAAGGGCTGGACGGATGACTGGGTGTATTCGTTGGAGGTGGAGTCGGGTCGGTACAATTTGAAATGTGCCGCGCTGATTACGGCGGCGATGACGGTGTCGCAGTCGAGTCCGATTGACATGTTGATGTTTTATGATGCGCGGCTTCACACGGTGATGAATAGTTTGTTTGACCTTGTGACGTATTGGCCGAAGAAGGGGTACTATCCGTTCATGGCGTGGTCGGACATGGTAGAGAGGGCGCCGACGCAGGTGAAGTGCGGGGTTGTGGAAGGGACGATTGCGGCGTCGGATGCGAATACGGGCGCGACCGAAAAGAAGGACCAGTCGATTCCAGGCGGGATTCGCGCGGTGGCGTCGAAGGGCGATAAGGGCGGTGCGGTTTTGATTAGCCGCTATTCGGATGATAACAATGTGACGGACACGGCGACGGTGACGATTCGCGTGAAGGGGCGGTCCTTGAAGGGCGCGACGTGCCATCTCACGGATGCGGTGCGCACTTATACGCGTGTGCCGATGGCGATTCAGCCGGATGGTTCGGCCGTTATCTACATGCAACCGCTTTCGTTTGCGTTGATTGAATGGAACGACTGAGGGCGGTTGTAATTTTGTTTAGCGAAGAGAGCGCGGCAGATTTGCCGCGCCCGTATTTTGGCGGCGGATTTTTGGTGTGGGCGCTTGCATTTTGGGCGGGGATATGGTATAATATTGGATCTAAAGTTTTTGACAGCAGAAAGGTACAAGGCAAATGAATAGATTATCGGTCGTTATGATTGGATGTGCGCTCGGTGTGATGTGCGCGGCGAAGGCGGATTGGTATTATCCGCAGATGAACTTTGAATTGTATCGCTTGGAGGCGATGCATGATGATACGCGGCGTGCGTTGATGGGCGCGGCGCATCCGGGGACGTTGGAGAATATTCAGCGTTCGTGTGATTATCGGATTCGTTGCAAGGAAGGGGAGAAGATTGAGTATTCGACGGATTCGATTTTTCGAGAGACGCGCAAGGATGGGTATTTGTATGTGTGGGTTGAGGGTCGGTTTCGTGGGGTTGCGGCGTTGAGGAGTCCGGTGAAGGGTTGGGAAGCGAAGACGTTTGATGGGGAATGGCGGCCGGCGACGGCGTATCCAGATGGGGAGCGGCCGGCGCATACGATTGATTTGCCGCAGGACCGGAATTACAAGGGGCTGAAGAAGGTTGGGGATTATTATGATGCGGGCAAGGAGCTTTTGGCGTATGTGGAAGTTGAGGCGGACGTGGAGCCGGATATGTATGTGGGGGAGAGTGTGAATGAGATGGGCGAGGAGCGGTTGGATCGGCTTGAGTACAATCGTTATATGGTGCAGGTTGCGGATGGGCATTGGCGGTCGGAGGTGGCGCTGGCGCTTCGGTACATTCGATTCAAGACGCCTGTGAAGAATGTGAAGGTGGTGCCGATTGGGCGAGTGATGCCGGAGCGCGGCAGTTTTTCTGCGCCGAACAAGCGGTACATGAAGATGCAGGAGGTGGGGGCGCATACGCTTAGGTTGTGTGCGACGGATTTTTTGTTGGATGGGCTC
>CAVIVB010000137.1:0-5108 GCA_963645785.1 bacterium | reverse complement strand
GGAAATATGGTATAATATGTGTTCAATAATTCCGAATAACTAGGAGTTCAACAGATATGGCAAATATTAAGGGCGGCCGTGCCGCCAGGAAGCGTGACCGTCAGAACGCAAAGGCGAACGTGCGTAATTCGACTGTAAAGGCGAAATTGCACGATGCGCATAAGAATCTCTTCAAGTCCGCGGATGCGGGTGCGAAGGAAGACGCTGAGAAGATTTTCAAGAAATTCGTCTCGGGTCTTGACAAGGCTGTTAAGAAAGGTGTGATCACCAAGAATACGGCCAATCGCAAGAAGAGCCGTGCGCAGTTGAAGATGAACAAGATGGCCAAGTAAGGTTGGCTGGAGCTTGATACGTCTTAATTAAGGAGTAGAGTAAAATGAGCAAAATGACTTTGCGCGATGTCGATTTGAAGGGCAAGCGCGTGGTGATGCGTGTGGATTTCAACGTGCCGATGGCGAAGGATGGCAGCGGCAAGATTACGGATGACACGCGGATTGTCGCGGCACTTCCTTCGATCAAGTATGTTCTTGAGCAGGGTGGTAGCCTTGTGTTGATGAGCCATTTGGGGCGTCCGAAGGGCGTGAAGATTGGCGCGGCGCCGAAGGCTGAGAATGCGGCCTTTACGTTGAAGCCGGTTGCCGAAGAGCTTGCGAAGAAGCTTGGGCAGGACGTGAAGTTTGTGGCGGATTGCCTTGCGGCGGATGACGTTGTGAAGGCGATGAAGCCGGGCGATGTTGTTCTTCTTGAGAACACGCGTTTCTACAAGGCTGAAGACGGCAAGGTGAAGAAGGATGACGAGAAGAAGGGCATCCACCTCACTGAAGAAGAGTATCAGGCGAAGAAGGCCGAGTTGAAGGCTGAGCGCATTGAGATGTCGAAGAAGCTGGCGAGCTATGGCGACATTTACTGCAATGATGCGTTTGGTACGGCGCACCGTGCGCATGCTTCGACGGCGGTGATTGCGGATTACATTCAGCCGGCGGTGTCGGGCTTCCTTCTTGAGAAGGAGATTAAGTTCCTTGGCGATGCGGTGGAGAATCCGGTTCGTCCGTTCGTGGCCATTTTGGGTGGTGCGAAGGTGTCGGACAAGCTTGCGGTCGTGAAGAATCTTTTGAACAAGGTTGACACGCTGATCATTGGTGGTGGCATGGCTTACACGTTCAAGAAGGCGATGGGCATGAAGATTGGCACGTCGCTTTGCGAGGACGAGCAGGTTGCGTACTGCAAGGAGATGATGGAAGCGGCGAAGGCCAAGGGCATCAAGCTGTTGCTCCCGGTTGACAATGTGATTGCTGATAAGTTCCCGGCCGAGAAGGACGCGAGCGACATTCAGATGAAGACGTGCGAGGACGACATTCCAGATGGGTGGATGGGCCTCGACATTGGGCCGAAGACGGTGGAATTGTTCAGCGAAGCGATCAAGGGCGCGAAGACGGTTGTCTGGAATCGCCCGATGGGTTGCTTTGAATTTGCGCCGCTGGCGAAGGGCACGTATGGTGTTTGCGAGGCTGTGGCGACGGTGAAGGCGAATGGCGGCACGTCCATTATTGGTGGCGGCGATTCGGTTTCGGCTGTGAAGAAGTCTGGCAAGGCTGCGGAGATGTCGCACATTTCGACGGGCGGCGGTGCGTCGCTTGAGTTCTTGGAAGGGAAGGTTCTTCCGGGTGTTGCGGCGTTGACCGACAAGTAAGGTATCCGAATTTTCGGACTGAGACGGGTGCCGCGGTCGAAGGCGGTGCCCGTTTTCCCTTTTTCAGGGGTGCGAAAGATTTTTGAAATAGGGGCTACAAAAACGGTCGAAAATATGGTATAATATATAGACGTTATCCGTAAAAAGATTTTTGAAGGAGACAAGAGACATTATGACAACAGAATCGAAGAAGATGGACAAGTGCCGCGTGCAGATTACTGCTACGCTTGATGCTGAAGAGGCGAAGGCATGTGTCAAAAAGGTTGAGGCGCAGTTCGTGCGTGAGGCACGTATTCCGGGCTTCCGTCAGGGCAAGGCACCGCTTGAATTGGTTCGTAAGGATTTCAGCGAACAGCTGAAGAGCGAGATCAATCGCGAGGCGTTCAACAAGCATCATTTGGATGCGATTAAGGATACGAAGTTGGAGGCGCTTTCGATTGTGGAAGTGAGCGCGATTGCGTGCACGGCTGAGGGCGGGACGTTTACGTTCACGATTGAGGTCGCGCCGGAATTCAAGTTGCCGACGTACAAGGGCTTGAAGGTGAGCGAGCAGGACACGAAGGTGGAAGATGCCGCGGTCGAGGAGCAGGTGACGCATTTGCGTGAGGGCTATGCCAAGTATGAAGATGCGAAGGAAGGCGACGTTGTGGAAGACGGCGACTTTGCGGAGATTGATTACGACGGCACGGTTGATGGCAAGAGCATTCTTGAGCTGGCGCCGGAAGCGAAGGTTGTTGCGTCGGGCAAGGGCTTTTGGACGCAGGTTTTGGAAGGGCGTTTCTTGAAGGAGATTCTCGATGCGCTCAAGGGCATGAAGGCGGGCGAGACGAAGGGTGACATCAAGGTCACGTTCGACAAGAAATCGGCGCCGGATCCGCTCAAGGGCAAGAAGGCGGTGTATACGGTGACGGTGAAGGCGTTTCGTAAGCGCGTGTTGCCGACGGATGCGGAGTTCGTTGAAAAGGCGAAGGCCGAATCTTTGGATGCGTTGAAGAAGACGATTCGCGAAGAGATGGAAAAGCAGGCGGTCGCGGCAGAATCTGTGCGGCGCGAGAATGAAGCCTTGGAGATGCTTCTCAAGAAGGTGGATTTTGAAGTGCCAGAATCGTATGTGCAGCGTGCGACGGACCAGAGCTTGCAGAACTTTGCGCAGCGTGCGCAGTACATGGGCATCTCGCCAGAGTACATCGAAAAGAACCGCGACAAAATTATCAAGGACGCGGAAGAATCGGCTATCAAGAATGTGCGTTTGCACTTCCTCTTGGACGCGATTGCGAAGGCTGAAAAGATTGAAGCGAAGCCTGAAGAGATGGGCCAGAAGGTCGTCGAATTCATTTTGGCAAACGCGAAGAAGTAAGGCGTAGACGTCATGGCGAAGAACTACATGATTCCGTATGTGGTCGAGCAGACGGGCAAGGGCGAGCGGACGTATGATATCTACTCGCGCTTGCTCCTTGACCGCATTGTGTTTATTTCGGGCGAGGTGAATGACGAGATGGCGAACGCCGTCTGCGCGCAACTCCTCTTTTTGCAGGCGCAAGATCCGAAGAAGGAAATTAGCGTCTACATCAATTCGCCGGGCGGGAGCGTGACGGCGGGGCTTGCGATTTATGACACGATGCAGTTTGTGAAGTGCCCGGTCGCGACCTACTGCATTGGGCAGGCGGCGTCGATGGGCGCGGTGCTGCTGACGGCGGGCGCGAAGGGCAAGCGTTATGCGCTGCCGCATGCGCGCATCATGATTCACCAGCCGTGGGGCGGCGCGGAAGGCAAGGCGAGCGATATCGAAATTACCGCGCGCGAAATTCTTCGCTTGAAGGATATTCTCAACGGAATCCTCGCCCAGCACGCGGGCAAGAAGATGGCCGACGTCGTCAAGGATACGGACCGCGATCATTTCATGTCCGCGGAAGAAGCCAAGGATTGGGGCCTCATCGATAAGGTCATCGAAGGATAACGATGAAGAAATCCTCTAAGGATAAGGACGAGTTGACCTGTTCGTTTTGTGGGCGCACCGCAAAAGAGGCTGTCATTCTGCCGGGGCCCGACGCCAACATTTGCGTCGATTGCGTCCGGCATGCGAATGATATCATCACTCAGGCGGAGCGCAAATCCAAGGCCGCGAACGCGCAACCTTTGCCGCCGACCCCGACCCCGCGCGAACTCAAGGAAGTCCTCGACCAATATGTGATTGGCCACGATGAAACGAAGAAGATTCTTTCTGTCGCGGTCCATAATCATTATCGTCGGCTCGAAGTTTCCCAATCGAAAGATGCCGCGGAAAAGGTCAAGAAGGACGATGTCGAGATTGAAAAGTCCAACATCCTTTTGATTGGCCCGACCGGTACGGGCAAGACGTTGCTGGCGCGCACGCTCGCCAAGGTCGTGGGCGTGCCATTCGCAATTGGCGATGCGACCGTTCTCACGCAGGCGGGCTACGTTGGCGAAGACGTGGAAAACCTCGTGCGCTACTTGCTCCAGAACGCAGGCGGCGATGTGGAACTTGCGAAGCGCGGCATTATTTATGTCGACGAAATTGATAAGATTGCTTCGAAAACGGACAATGTTTCCATCACGCGCGACGTGAGCGGTGAAGGCGTTCAGCAAGCACTTCTCAAGATTTTGGAAGGGACGATTTGCCGCATTCCACCGAAGGGCGGGCGCAAGCATCCAGACCAGGAATACATCGAGGTCGATACCTCTAATATCCTTTTCATTTGCGGCGGCGCTTTTGTGGGGATGGACAAAATCGTCGGCGAGCGCACGGGCAAGCGTCAAATCGGCTTTGGCAAGGAAGACGAGAAGTCCGCGGCAAAAACGAAAGAGGGCGCGTCCAATAAGAAGGATGAAAAAACTGCCGCGCTCGGTGCGCTCGATGTTCGCCCGGAAGACCTCGTCAAGTTTGGGATGATTCCTGAATTCGTCGGACGCCTTCCCGTTATTACGACGATGAGCGAATTGAGCGAAGATGACCTCGTGCGCGTTTTGACGGAACCGAAGAACTCCCTCGTCAAGCAGTATAAAAAGCTGCTCGCGATGGATGGCGTCGACCTCAACTTCGAACCTGCCGCGTTGCGTGAACTCGCACATCGCGCCCTCGAACGTAAGACCGGTGCCCGCGGACTCCGCGCCGAAATGGAACGTCTCATGACCGATATCATGTATGACGCGCCAGGCAATTCCGGCATGAAGAAAGTGACGATCACCGCCGCCATGGTCAAGGCGATGTAGTGGGAGAACGCCTCGAGGGGGATAATGTCCGCTTGCCGCGGCAGATTTTCCGCGTAATTTAGCTAAGTTACGGCCGTAACTTAGCCGAGTTACGCGCGTAAATGGGGTCCAGTTAGCGGGAAATTGGTCGGAGCGAGAGGATTTGAACCTCCGACATTCTGCTCCCAAAGCAGACGCACTACCAGGC
>CAVIVB010000136.1:0-5124 GCA_963645785.1 bacterium | reverse complement strand
ATAAAGGCAATAGATAAAATGAAGCAGAGGTTATTGAAATGTGCCGCGGTGGTCGCGGGGGTTATTTTCGGGTCGAACGGAAGTTTTGCCGCGGAAAATGATTGGACGTATTATGCCGTGGGGGAGGAGAAGAATCCGACAGGTGGGGGGCTGACGAACTGTATTGTCAAGGGCGATTGGACGATTCAGGCGTATAAGTTTGATGCGGCGTCGGGTTCGATTTCGCTTGGGTATGTGATGACGAACAAGGTGCCGGCGGATGGCGTTCTTGATTTGCGGGATATGTCCGTGAATGGGGTGGATATTACGGCGTTGACATTGCCAGCGCAAGGGGAATGGCAGTATGGATTGATTCAGGAATTTTATGCGAATCATGTGGCAGGGACGGGTTCTTCGCCGATTTTCATGAAAGGTTGGGGGTCGGGCTGTTCGACGATTCGTGCGATTGAGATTGCGAGTGACACGTGGACACGGGTGGGCGAATCCTTTGCGGGATTTTGTTCGAATTTGAGGCATCTTATTTTGCGGTGTCCGAATGTGGTGAGATATAATAGTGCAAATACCTTTATTAACGCAAGTATTACGAACGATTTCAATTGTGTGATTAATCCGTGGGCGACGGATGTTCAAATACCGAGTGGATTGGCGTGTGGGGGGACTGCGGTGTTGACGAATTTGGTTACTGCGCCTTCGTTTGGTAATAGTTTGACCGTGACGAGTATTTGGGTGCGGACGACATCGACGACGCTTCCGAGGGTTAACTATGTGCATAACCTTAAGGAATATCATTTGGAAGCTCCTAATGCAACGAATATGGTAGGAGAGACGTATTCGGTTTTGCAAGCCTTGAATGTGGATATTGCCGCTTTGGTGCCGCCTTCCATTTCGCTCCTTTATAGGAAGAATGGTGCTCATGGGATGGGGATTATAACGGGGGAACTGGTGTTGACGAATTTGGTTCGGATTGGCGAGGAAAATTGGGTACCCGGTGATAATCGGGGCGAGAACGCGATATTTCAGAATATGGGCGGTGTGAAGTCGGTGAAGTTGGCGGGGCCGCTCAAGAATATCAAGGTGACATTTATCACGTCGTATTTGACGAATTTGGTGTTGAATTTGCCGCAATTGGAATCGATTACGTATCCTGGGACCTCGACGTATCCATTCTATTTTGATGCGAATGGGGCGAAGGTGTGCATTTATGGCGCGGCGAGTGGGTATACGCATGGGAAGATAGTGGGCAATTGGACGCGTGAGATGGTGGATAATTTGTTTGCGAGCTTCACGACGGAAAAGTTGGTGACGTTGCATTGTTCGAAGAAGCAGGGTTGGGATGCGTTTGCGACGCCTTTGACGACGGAGGAACGGGCGGTTGCGCCTACGGGGTGTTTTGGCGTGTATAAAAGTGCCGCGGGGGTGGCGAAGGCGTGGATGGTGCATTTGCCGCAGGCGGATGACCCGACGGGATTTTTGATGCGGGTGCAGTAAGCGGGGCTCGCGAGAGAGGACCCCTTTGTAGCGGGGCGGCAGAGCGCCCCGCGGCAAAACGCGGGACAGGAAAGTGGTTGATGCGGCAGATTTTTGCAGTTTAGGGTTGCAAACTGGCTCGAAATATGGTATAATACAAGTCATTATTTTCTAAAGAAGAAGGATTTGAGAAGATGTCATTGAAGATTTTGCGTGGCGCGGCGTTGGGCGCGGCAGTTTTAAGTGGGGTTTTTTCCGCGTGGGCGGTGGAAACCTCGGGGATATTTACGTCCAATATGGTTTTGCAACGTGGGACGAAGGTGCCGGTGTGGGGACGCGGCAAGGCGGGGGAGACGGTGAAAGTTTCGTTCGCGGGGCAGAGTTTGGAGGCGAAAGTTGGGTCGAAGGGGGAATGGCAGGTTGTGCTTTCGCCGATGGAGGCGTCGTTGGTGGGGCGGGATTTGGTGGTGAATGAGAATGTTTATACGAATGTTTTGGTGGGCGATGTGTGGATGATGGCGGGACAATCGAATGCAGAATTTTCGATTGGTGGGGTGAAGGAAAAGGCTGAAACCGCGGCAGATACGGTGAATTATCCGATGATTCGTGCGACGAAATTTCCGTGGACGACGAGTCCGTGGCCTGTGACATATCAGACATGCAATAAGCCGTGGGTGGTGTGCGACCAGAAGAATGTGATGAGTGTGACGGCGGTTGGGTATTATTTTGCGAAGGAAATTGTGAAGAAAACGGGGATTCCGATTGGGATTTTGGATGATAATTGGAGTGGGAGCACGATTGAACCGTTCATTTGTTTGGAAGGTTTGAAGGCGAAGGAGGGGTGGACGAACACGATTCGGAAGGCGGAAGAAAATATTGCCGCGGCGAAGAAATGGATAAAATCTGCCGCGGAAGATGGGAATTTCTTGGGAGAACGGCTTTGGGGTCAGGCGGGGGTGTTGGGTGTTAGTTGGCATCCAGATAATCCGTATGGTGCGCAGCATAATGCGATGATGGAGCCGATTGTGAAGTTTCCGATTACGGGGATATTGTGGTATCAGGGGTGTTCGAATGAGAATGACGAGGGGTATGCGGTGAAATTGGATGCGAATCATGGGGATTATGAGAAGAAATTGGAGGCTTTGGCGGCGGGTTGGCGTATTAAGTGGGGGAAGGAGAAGATGCCATTTTACATTGTGCAGCTGGCGAGTTATCGTGCGAAGACGGTGACGCCGGGTGGCGGGGATGGGTATGCGAAGGTGCGTGAAAAGCAGTTTGAGGCGGCGAAAAAGATTCCTTATGCTGGGCTTGCGTTGGCGATTGATTTGGGGGATGCGAATAACATTCATCCGCAGAATAAGATGGATGTTGGGATGAGGCTGGCGCGTTGGGCGCGGCGGGATGTGTATGGGGAGAAGGATTTGGTGGTGTCGGGGCCGATGTATCGTGAGATGGCGGTGGAAGGGAATAAGATTCGGATTCGGTTTGACCATGTTGGGAGCGGATTGATGGTGGCGGAGAAGGCGGCGGATTCGTGTGGGAAGATGCCGGTTGAATGTGATTTGGAGGCGAGCGATTTGAAGGGATTTGCGATTGCTGGGGCGGATAAGAGGTGGCATTGGGCGAAGGCGGAGATTGATGGGAAGGATGTGGTTGTGTCTAGTGAGGAGGAAGATGCGCCGGTGGCGGTGCGGTATGCGTTCCGCGGCAATCCGATGGGGGATTGCAATTTGTACAACAAGGAGGGGCTGCCGGCGGTGCCGTTCAGGACAGATAGGTGGTAATTTTTCCAAAATAAACTCAAAAAGAGAAAAGAGAAAGAAGAAATACGAATGAATAAGGTAGGACGAAGTGCCGCGGTCGCGGCAGTTTTTGCGGTGGGCGTTGGGCTCGCTGGGTGTGTGTGGGCCGAGAAGGGCGGGGTGCAGTCGGATGAAGCGACAGGCATTGCGCAGGGCGTGGGGAAGAGCATCAAGCTGGATGTGGATTTGACGGCGAAACCGATCAAGGACCAGCGGAATTTGTCGTCCGCGCCAGTGCTTGGTTATGCGGGTGTTCTCAATCGGAATTATGAGGACCTTTACAACACGAATAAGTACAATACGGCGCTGGCGATGAAAAAGGCGGGCGCGTGGTTGCAGCGTCAATGGAGCGGGTGCGGCGAATGGCAAGCCGATAAGAAGAATAATTATCGCAATGTGACGCTTTTGTTCCAATTCATGAAGGATAATGGGTTCCGTCAGATTATGAACTTGGAACAGTGGAACGCAATCGACCCCGCAACGGGCAAGAGAACGAACGACATCAATGTGGTGAAGAATGTCATTGCGGATTACCTCAAGTGGATTCGTGCGAATGGTTTTGAGGGCACGGTCGCGGGTTTTGAACTCGGCAATGAAACTTACTTTGACCGCGCACCGGAGGTGACCGCCGAGCGTTGGAAAGTGATTGTTCCGGAGATTAAGAAGGTGTGGCCAAATGCGAAGTTGGGCATTCCTATGGCGGAATATATCGCGACCGACCCTGACTTGGAAGCCGTGCGCAACCGCGGCAGAAAGCAGGAATGGGTGAAGGATGCGGGGTTCTATGAATTCAATCCGCATAACCAATGGTCGCTTCGGTTTGTGGAGGCTTTGGGCGATACCATCAAGGATGTGACCCACGTTATTTACCACTTTTATGGCGCGGAAACGCCGTATGGATGCACTTATCTTGGGTTTGAGCGCATCCGCAACTTCGCGAAGCTTTGTCCGCAAGTGAAGGATAAGAAGGTGTGGATTACGGAATGGCGTGAACGTTCTGATGAGAATGGGATTGCGTGGCGGTTTTTCTACACGGCCCTTTGGCGCACCCATTATTTGCTGACGGCGCTTGCGCATGAGGAAGTTGAAGCCATGAATTTGCATTGCTTCGATTCGATTGCGAATATGGTTTCGACTCCGGATGGCTTTATTTATCAGCTCGATTCGGGCTTGAATTATATGAAGGACTACTGGAATGTGGGGCCGATGCGCTTTGAACGGAATGTGGTGGGCGCGACGTACAATTTGCTGACGACTGCGCTCAAGCAATGCCCGGTTGTTTTGCGTCATGGCAATTCAACGACGGAAAGCGAAGAATCGTATAAGACGTCCGCGCGCTTCTATGATTCCACGGTGGCACATTTGCGTGCGCTCTATTCGGGCAAGACGGGAGAAGACATTCCGGCTGTTGATGGCGATGTCGAATATCTCGTCACCGTGAATCGGCCTGGCAAAGATGCGGATATGATGATGATTTTGATGGTTAATACGACAGATAAGCCGGCGGAAATCAAGTTGACGGTTCCGGGTAAGCGCCTGTGCAATCCGATTTATCGTACGCTTCAATGCTACGATGGGATGCTTTACGCGGCAGAAGTTCCGGGGGATGGCCGGCCTTGGTATGAACGCGCGTGGATTGACCCGGTTGGCGCCGACCCCATCAATTTCTGGGCGAACGCCTCCGCGGCACCTTTGGAACGTACACTCACGATTGCTCCGAATACGATTCAGACCGTCGGCGTTCCTTTGAAGCCGTATGTGAAGAAGTAAGGCGAGCGAGGGGGGACTAAGGATGCGAGGCACCCTTATCCCCCCTCGACCCCCCTAATCCCATTTAGCGAAAGCACCGCGGCAG
>CAVIVB010000135.1:1220-5131 GCA_963645785.1 bacterium | reverse complement strand
GCCTTCGTCTTCACGGATTCCAACTTTGAAGAAATTCGCGTCAGCTATGATGTGATGGGCGATGGCAAGTATTTCTTGATGGACGAGATGGAAGTCAAGGCGCTCTTCTTCAATGACAAGGTGATTGGCGTGCAGCTTCCGCAGCTCGTCGAACGCAAGGTGACGAAGGTCGAACCGGGCGTCAAGGGCAACACGGCGTCGGGCAAGGTCACGAAGCCGGCGACGGTCGAAGGCGGCTACACACTCGCCGTCCCGCTCTTCATCAATGAAGGCGATATCATTCGCATCAACACCGAAACGGGCGAGTACAACGACCGCATTTCAACCAAGTAAGCCGCGGCCAAATCGCCGCAAAAGAACACGTCGAACCGCGGCAGTTTTGCTCGTCGGTTCGATTGTGGTCACATTGGTCATCTGCCGCATAGGGCGTGCGCATGCGCGTCAAATGCGGCGTGTCATTCCTGTAAGTGCAATGACGCCACCTTTGGAGCGCGTGGTCTCCAAACGTGAATATGTAAAGGTGACGGGCTACTGCAACTGCGGCAAATGTTGCAGTTGGAAGCGAACCTGGTTCGGCTTCGGCTCCCCCGTCTATACCTCCGGCTCGAAAAAAGGCCAGACAAAGAAAGTGGGCATCACCGCGTCGGGCACACGCGCCAAACGCGGCACAATCGCCGCGGATCCCAAACTCTATCCCTTCGGCACGCGCATCTTCGTCCCAGGCTATGGCTATGGGACGGTGGAAGATGTCGGCGGCGCCATCAAGGGCAAGCACCTCGATGTGTGGTTCCCTTCGCATGAAGAGGCCCGTAATTGGGGCACGCAGCAAGTCAAAATCAGCATTCTGCGCAAGTGAAAAATTCTTGAAATTTCCACTTGATTTTTTGGGCTGAATTATGGTATAATATACGGTATCTAAGTTTTCCATAATAGGAGATACAAAATGAAGTTTTCGACAATCATGGCCGTGCTGGCCGTTTCCCTCGCGTGTGCGACGACGGGGTGCAAGTATGACAAGGCGAAAAAGGGCGGCGCTGGTATGGGCGACGACTCGGCGCAGGTGACGGATATCTCGACGACAGGCGGCGATATTTCGTCTGGCGCACAAGGTGGTTCGCTCGCAGGTGCGACGGAAGGCCGCTTTGAAGACATGTACGCGCGTTGCACGGATGTCGCGTTCGCGCCCGTCTACTTTGGTTTTGACTCGACCGTTGTGCCGCAGGGCGAACTCGGCAAGATTGATGCGGTCGCGAAGCATTTGACGGATCGTCAGGATCGCGTCGTTGTGGTGGAAGGCCACTGCGATGAGCGCGGTTCGAATGAATACAACATGTCGCTCGGCGAAAACCGCGCGATCATCCTGCGCAACTACCTCGTCCAGAGCGGCATTGCGCCGGAACGTATTCAGACGCGTAGCTTTGGCGAAGAAAAGCCGGCAGTGGAAGGTCATGACGAATCGGCGTGGGGCCAGAACCGCCGCGGCGAATTCGACATCTTCCAGAAGTAAGCGTAAGTCGTAGTTGTGTCGCGACAAATGTTCGCGTTCATTTTCAACGACGTGGGTGCCGGCGAGTGGCTTGTCTTGCTCGCCGTCATCTTAATCGTAGTAGGCCCCAAGCGCCTGCCAGAAATGGCACGCAAGTTCGGCCAATACTACGCACGCTTCCGCCGCGCGGCAGAAAATTTCAAACGTCAACTCCTTGAGATGGATACCGAGTTCACGCGTTCGGTGCAAGAAGCCCAGCGCGCGGCAGAGGACGCCGTCAAAGAGGCAGAGGACGCTTTCAAAGTCGATGGCAATGAGGCCACCGCGACTCCGGGAACCGCCCGAAGCGCATCGGATGTACCCCCGATGAACGCGCCGACGGCGGAGACGGTTTCGCCCACGCCAACCTATGTCCAGACTGAGGTGCCGAGCGAAATTACGGACCTTGAAAAAGAAGCGCAAGCACAACAAGCGGCCCAGCAAGCGGCAAAAACTGCCGCGGAAGAAAACGCCCCGCATGACAATCCCGCACATCACGAATCCTGACGAGCGCCACGATCCGCCGCGTCCCCTTCTCGAGCATCTCCTCGCCTTGCGCGATATGCTCGTCTTCGCGGCCATTTCCTGGTCCATCTGCGTCATCGTGGCGTGTATCTTTTCGCCGCAAGTCTTGAGTTGGCTCAAGAGTCCGGCCGCGGCGAATGAAGAGTTGCTCCAGGGTCTTGATTTGACGAGCGGCTTTTCGACGATGATGTCAATTGCGGTTTGGGGCGGCACGGCACTCGCATTTCCTTTTATTGTCTATTCGATTCTGCGCTTTGTTTTCCCAGCCTTGACGAAGAAGGAAAAGTTTGTCTTGCTCGCAATCCTGATTTCGGGCACGACGCTTTTCACGGTGGGCGTGGGCCTTGCCTACGAAAAGACATTGCCCCTAATCGTCACCGCGTTTCAATCCATCAACGCGTGGATTGGCTTGCCCGTCACCACCATTCGCATTGAAGGCTACATCTCAATTGTTCTCAAAACAATCATTGCATTCGGTATGGTCTTTCAAATGCCGCTTGTCTTGTTTGTGCTGGGTTGGTTCGGAATTATCACCTCGAAAGGCTTGCGCGAAAAGCGCCGCGTCGCGATTGTTCTCGCGTTTGTCGTCGCGATGTTCCTCACGCCGCCAGACCCAATGAGCCAAATCATCATGGCCGTGCCGCTCTGCCTTTTGTATGAACTTTCCATCTGGGCCATTTGGCTGAAGGAGCGCGCCTGATGCGCAATCGCGGTTCAATCGCCCTCGGTTTCATCGCGCTGATTTTGATCGGCGCGATTTTGTTAGCGGCCCCCTTCTCGCGCGTAGCGGGCACTTGGGGCACGCCCTTGACCGCGGCGTTTACCGCGTGCTCCGCCGTTTGCGTAACAGGCCTCAGCGTCGTCGACATTGCCGCGGAATATTCCCGCACAGGCCAAATCATTCTGCTCTCGCTCGTCCAACTCGGTTGCTTGGGCTTGATGACGTTCGGCACATTCCTCATGATTGCGGTCGGCCGCCGCATCTCCCTTTCGCGTGAATTCTCCCTGATGAATGCATACGGCGTCGCGGAAGTGCGCGGCTTGCGCGGCCTGATTTGTTGGGTGATTGGCTCCATGCTCATCATCGAATCCATCGGCGCGGCACTTCTATTCCTCCGCCTGGACGACGTCTACCTCAGCATTTACTACTCCGTCATGAGCTTTTGCAATGCGGGCTTTTCCATCCTTCCACATTCCCTCGCAACATTTGCCGCGGACCCCTTCATCACCTTCACCCTCGCGCTTGAAGTCATCCTCGGCGGCATCGGCTTCCTCGTCATCTACAACCTCTGCACCTTCAAATTCATCCGCCGCGCCTCAGGCGCCCGCGCACGCCTCACCCTCCACACACGCGTCGTCCTGCGCACCACCCTCATCCTCCTCGCCCTCGCCTTCCTCTCCTTCCTCGCGCTCGAATGGAACCATTCCTTGCACAACTTCTCCCCCGCACAAAAAACGTGGGTCGCCTTCTTTCAATCCGTGACGCCCCGCACCTGCGGCTTCACCATCACCCCCTCGGAATCCCTCCAGCCCCTCACACGCCTCATCTATTCATGCCTCATGTTCATCGGGGGCGCCCCAGGCTCGGCCGCGGCCGGTATCAAAGTGACAACCCTCGCCGTCCTCATCGCCACCCTCCTCGCCATGTGCCGCGGCCAAAATGAAACCATCATCCGCCAGCGCGTCGTCCCAACCGATATCGTCCGCGAATCGTTCGTCATCCTCATGTCCCTCCTCGCACTCACCATCCTCGTCCTCGCCGCACTCCTCCTTACCGAAACAAAAACAGGCCTCACCCTCGAAGAACTCTTCTTCGAAGCCATCTCCGCCATCACCACAACCGGACTTTCCATCTCCGATA
>CAVIVB010000135.1:0-1179 GCA_963645785.1 bacterium | reverse complement strand
CGCCCGCCTTTCCTCACCCGGAAAAGTCGTCATCATGCTCGCCATGTTTATGGGACGCCTCGGCGCACTCACCGTCGTCATGCTCATTGGCGACCGCGAACACACGAGCCACGTCCGCTACCCATCGGAAGAACTCGTCGTCGGCTAACCCCACAATGCCAAAAGCGTCAACTTTTGGAAGCCACCCTTGCAATTTAAAACAGAATATGCTATAATACCTACCATGGACAAACAAGTGCAGAAAAAAAGGTGCCATTGGTGCAACGAAAAGAATCCACTCTATGTCGCCTATCACGACCATGAGTGGGGCGTCTGCGTTCATAACGATTCCAAGCTCTTTGAAATGCTCCTCCTGGAAAGTTTCCAAGCAGGGCTTTCATGGGAATGCGTCTTGAATAAGCGCGATGCATTTCGCATTGCTTTTGATCACTTTTCCGTGGGAAAGATTGCCGCCTACGATGAGGCCAAGCTCCATGAGCTCCAACAAAATAAGACCATCATCCGTAATCAACTTAAAATTTCTGCCGCGGTCCAGAATGCAAAAATCTTCCTTCAAATCCAAAATGAATTCGGAACGTTCAATAAATACATTTGGAGCTTTACGAAAGGCCAGGTAATAGACGAATCCTCTTGCACGCGCTCGTCACTTTCAGATTCGATCTCAAAAGATTTGACCAAGCGCGGAATGAAATTCGTCGGAACGACGATGGTCTATTCCTACTTGCAAGCAATTGGAATCATTTATTCGCACGAGGAAGGATGCTTTCTCCATAAAAAAACCGCGGCACTTCTGCCGCGATCCTCGTCTGCTTCCATTGGCGGAAGGTGAGGGATTCGAACCCCCGGACCCCGTGAGGAGTCAACGGTTTTCAAGACCGCCGCGTTCAACCACTCCGCCAACCTTCCGTTGAAATCCAACAGCCGTATATTATACCATATTTTCGGCCGTTTGTGTTAACGTTTTTTTGCCGCGTCAAGCGTAACCGGCGTTGTCTTCACAAGTTCCACAATCTTCTGTGTCACCTCAGGATTTGCCTTGAGGTAATCAATCGTGGCAAGCGAACCTTGCGCCAACTGGGTATCGCCAAAGCTCAGCCAACTGCCGCGCTTCTCCACAATGCCACGCGCAAGTGCCGCGTCCAAAACCGAACCTTCATACGAAATACCGCACGAATAAAG
>CAVIVB010000134.1:0-5143 GCA_963645785.1 bacterium | reverse complement strand
ATTCAGCGTTTACGTTCCATCATGAAAGTTCGCTTGCGCTGGGGTTTGGTTTTCGGTGTGGTTTCTTGGGGCTCCTTCACATGGAAATTGTGCAGGAGCGTTTGCGCCGTGAATTTGGACTTGACATTATTTCTACCGCGCCCGGCGTTGTGTACAAGGTCAAGATGAAGAACGGAGAAGTGAAGGATCTTGATAATCCTTTGCAAATGCCGGACCCATCTGCTTTTGAATTGATTGAAGAACCAATCCTCAAGGCGCGCATTATTACGCCGACCGAATCGATTGGCGATGTGATGCGCATTGTGATGGACCGCCGCGGACAAGTCGAAGGCACGGAATCGATGGACTCGAAGCGTGTCATGCTCCATTGTATGTTGCCGCTCAACGAAATCCTTATCGACTTCCATGATACGCTCAAGAGCATTTCGCACGGCTACGCTTCGATGGACTACGAGCCTGCGGGCTATCGTGAAGCCGACATTGTGCGTATGGACATCCTTCTCAATTCTGAGACGGTCGATGCTTTTGCGACGATGGTTCATCGCGACAAGGCACGCGCCCGCGGTCTTCAAATGTGTAAGGCCTTGGCCGAGACAATTCCGCCGCACCAATTCAAGATTCCTGTGCAGGCGGCAATTGGTAAGGAGATTATCGCGCGCGAAGATATTCGCCCATTCCGCAAAGATGTTCTCGCGAAACTCTATGGCGGCGACGTCACGCGCAAGATGAAAGTCTTGGAAAAACAGAAACGCGGCAAAGCGCGCATGAAGGAATTCGGCCATGTCAACGTGCCGCAATCCGCCTTTGTTGCCGTCTTGAAAGGGACCCTTTGATGCTTACGAAACTTGTCATCATTGCCGGCAGTGGCGACTATCCGCGGCTTCTTGTTGAAGGCGCAAAAAAGGCAGGTGTCGCGCAAGTGGATGTCGTCGCCATCGCGGGCTCGACTTCGCGTGCCACACGCAATGCCGCGGACCATGTCATCCCTATCACCATCTCGACTATTGCGGAAAATATTCGCCGCGTTGGAACGATGCATTACGATGGCGCGATTCTTGCGGGACAAGTCAATCCTCTTTCTCTTTTCCGCGGCAGATTTGATCGCGAGGTCCAATCTTGGCTCGATGAGCTTCCTGTCAAAACGGCGCACACAGTTTTCTCCAAGCTTGTCGAAAAGTTTGCGGAAAGCGGCATCACGATTTTGCCGGCGAGTCTTTTTATGGACGATAATCTTCCCGGCGTTGGACCGCTTACAACGCGCGATTTTACGGAGGAAGAGCGTTCCGACATTGAGCATGCGATGCGCGTGGCGCACGATGTGGGTGTCCACGATGTTGGCCAAACCGTGATGGTCAAGAAGGGGATGGTTTTGGCCGTTGAAGCGTTCGAAGGCACGAACCGCGCGATTCGCCGCGGTGGGCGTTTGGGCGGGCGCGGCAGCGTGCTTTTCAAGGCTGCGCGCGAAGGTCACGACATGCGTTTTGATATTCCTGTCATTGGACTTAAGACGCTCAAGACTATGCGCCGCGCGGGCGTGACGGCCCTTGGCTTCCAGGCTTCGCGCCTTATTGTCCTCAATCGCGAAGACGTCATTGCTTACGCGAATAAACATGACATCGCCATCGTCGGCGTCGATTCGGGACTACCTCCCGCGCCGCTTCGCCCCTAACTTTCCTATGAAACTCCTCCTTCTAGCTGGCGAAGAATCAGGCCTCATTTATGCGCGTGCGTTAGCCTCGCGCTTGCCTGATGCGACCATTCGCGGCTATCAGGATTATGGCTTCCAAACGTCCGATTTGGCAGTGATGGGATTTGCCGCGGTCCTGCGGAATATCTTTTTCTTTCTACGCGTCAAACGCACGATGGAACATGCGATTGATGCATGGCACCCCGACGTCGTTTGCACGATTGATTACCCGGGTCTCAATTTGAAACTGGCGGCTTATGCGAAGTCGCGTGGTATTCGCACGGTCCATATCGTTTGTCCACAAGTCTGGGCTTGGAAGCAAGGCCGCATCCCAAAAATCGAACGCGCGCTCGACCACCTTTGCTGCTTCTTCCCATTCGAGCCGCGCCTCTTCAAGTCGGGCTTTGCGACCTTCGTCGGCCATCCGCTTCTTGCCGATTTCAATGCCTCATGTGCCGCCCAAAGCGTGATGAAACCAACTTCGCGCACGGAGCGCATCGTTGCGCTTCTTCCCGGCAGCCGCCGCGGCGAAATTACGCGCATTCTCCCGACGCTCCTCGCTGCTGTTCCGACCATTGACGCGCAACATTTCATCATTCCCGCGGCCAACGATGGCGCTTTCAATTTGATTGAATCGATTCTCAAAGCGCATCCAATCGAAGGCAGGGAAATCACGGTTCAACATGGCGGTGCACGCGAAGTCTTACGCGCGGCAACATGTGCCGCGGTCGCAAGCGGTACGGCTACACTCGAGGCGGCTCTCGCAAATTGCCCAACCGTGCTCGTCTATCGCGTCAGCCCGCTTCTCGCGGCGTTTGCACGCCTCGTCATCCGCGGCACAAAATATATCGGCCTTGCCAACATCATTTGGGATCGATCCGTTGAAAAAACTGCCGCGGACGCGGCGCCGCCCATGCCCGAACTCTTGCAAGAAGCGTTTACAGCCCAAGCAGTCGCCGAAAAGTTGAATACGTGGCTCGAGAATTCCGAAGCCCTTTCCGCGGCAGAATTGAATCTCAAGACAACGGTCGCGACGCTCAAAACCTCGTCCGATCCCATTTCTCTGATTCTTCAAGCTTTTGAGAAATAATTAGAGCTTCACCGTAAGGCTAGAGCAAATCGGCGAGGATGGAATCGCAGACTTCGGTTCCGCGGCTTGTCAGGAAGTAAACGCCGGCTTGTTCCGTCAAGAGTCCATTCTGGACATTTGCTTGTAAAGAGGAAACCCATTCGGGGTGGCCTTTTGCGTCGAGTCCATCCGTTGTGCGGATGCGGAAGATGGTGCGTTCTTTCATGTCGAAGTCGGGCGAGACTTCTTCGATGTGGACGTGATCGGTTGCGAGGTTTTGGGTACGTTTGAGGCCGATGCGGCCGTGTGCGCCATCGCCGAGGCCGAGATAATTTTCGCCGCGCCAGACGGCGAGATTGTGCTTCGCGGCAAATCCTTCACGGGCGTAGCTGGAGATTTCGTAGCGGTTGAGGCCGATGTCGTGAAGAAATTTTGAGATGATGGCGATGCGATTGAGGGTTGTATCGTCGTTGGGGGGCGCGGCAGATTTGCCGCGTGCGATGAGGTTTGAGAGGATTGATTTGGGTTCGAGGATGAGGGAGTAGACGGAGCAATGGGTGAGGCCCCAATTGGCGAGGCGTGCGTGGCGTGGAAGAAGTGCCGCGGTCTCGCCCGGGTAGCCAACGATGAGGTCGATGCCGGCGTTTGAAAAGTGCTTGCGAACAAGAGAAAAGGCACGTTCCGCGAATGAGAATGTATAGCCGCGACCCATTTGAGCGAGAATGTCATCGTCGAGAGATTGGACGCCCATGGAGATGCGATTGACGCCTTGAGCAGATAGAGTTTGGAGGAGGTTGGGGGTGACGTCGAGCGGGTGGAGTTCGACGGTGAATTCGGTTGATGGCGAAAGGTATTTTTCGAGTACGGAGAGGAGGGGAGAGAGGTCGCAGAGGGCGGGGGAGCCGCCGCCAAAGTAGATTGTTTTGAGGGGGTGGGCGAGGTTGAAAGAGGAAAGTGCCGCGGCGAGGGAACGGACGTAGGCCGCGCGTTCATCTTGCGAAGTGCCAGCGCGCGAATGCAAGGCGCAATAGGTGCATTTGCGGCGGCAGAAAGGGAAGTGGATGTAGAGATGTTCTACTTGAACCACGCCTTCAAGGCTTTGACCCGATTGAGTTTTTCCCATGGGAAGATGTCGCGCCCGAAGTGACCATAATTGACGGTGTCTTGGTAGCACCAGCCGTGCGGTTTGAGGAGGTGTAAATCCTCCGTAATCGCGTAGGGTCTGAAGTCGAAGATCTTGCCCGAGAGGAGCATCTTTTCGAGTTTCGCTTCGGTGACATTTTGTGCCGCGGTGCCGAAGGTGTTCACGCAGAAGCTGACGGGTTTATCGACGCCGATTGCGTAGGCGACTTGGATTTGGCAACGTTCGGCGAGGCCTGCAGCGACGATGTTTTTCGCGGCATAGCGCGTGTAGTACGCGGCCGAGCGGTCTACCTTGGAAGGGTCCTTGCCCGAGAATGCGCCACCGCCATGCGCGGCAAAACCGCCGTAGGTATCGACGATGATTTTGCGGCCGGTGAGGCCCGAGTCGCCGCAAGGTCCGCCCACGACGAACTTGCCTGTTGGATTGATGAGGAAGCGCGTCTTGTTGGTGATGAGCTTTGTGCTGGCGAGGTAGTCGCGGCAAATTTGTTCGAGCTCGGCATAATGTTTTTTGGTCGCGCCTTCTTCCGTTGTTTGATGGGAGAGGACGAGGGTGTCGAGGCGAACGGGGTGGCCATTTTCGTAGACGATGGAAAGCTGGCTTTTGGAATCGGGCCTGAGCCACGCGAGCTCGCCTGAATGGCGCAGGGACGCGAAATGTTTGAGGAGCTTATGCGCGTAGAGGATGGGCGCGGGAAGGAATTCGGGCGTCTCATTTGTGGCGTAGCCGAACATCATGCCTTGGTCGCCGGCGCCTTGTTTTGCGGCGGTGCGGCGATTGACGCCGCGGGCAATATCGGGGGATTGGCCATGCAAGTAGGAATGGTACGCGAAGGTGTCGAAGCTGAAATGTTCTTCGGGACGATCGTAGCCGATCTTTTGGACGACCTTGCGCGCGATGCGCTCCGTATTAATTTTGTCGAAGCCGCGGCACGTGATTTCACCGAGGTTGAAGACGACGTCGGGACCGACCATGGTTTCACAGGCGACGTGCGCGGTGCGGTCAGCCTTGATGCACGCGTCAAGAATGGCGTCCGAGATTTGGTCCGCGACCTTATCTGGATGGCCTTCGGAGACGGACTCCGACGAAAAAATGTAGCTCTGATTCATAACTAAATGCTCACAAATACTTTTGTTTAGAAACGGGATATATTATACCATATTTAGAGAGAGAAATAAAGTACCTTTTTTTTGAGGAAACCTACTTGCGTTTGGAGGGTAGATATGGTATAATATGGGCTTGA
>CAVIVB010000133.1:0-5160 GCA_963645785.1 bacterium | reverse complement strand
ATTATACGGGGCGGATTGTGACGAGGGAGGATGAGGTGAATTTGCTGTCGCAACAGTTGTCGGTGTTGTATAGTGAATCATTTTTGGGTGAGGCGGATCAGTATGAGTTTGAATGGCGGAAGGCGTCGCCGAATTCGAATGGGACGGTGCCGACGGATTATGAGAATGGGTATGAGGTGAAGGCGAATGGTGCGGGGTTGGTGAGACTGGTGATTGGTGCGCAAGGGGATACGCTTGCGAACATGGTGAACACGTATTGGATTTGTCGATATCGAGCGAAGGATGAGAAGACGCCGGCGTGGGCGAAAGAGCTCACCAAATATTGGGTGGATGATATCACGTCTGATCCTGAATTTGTGCGCTACTGCCAGCCGTTCCAAAGCCAATTTGGTACGCTTGAAAAGGAGCCGGGCCTTATCATTCCATTCTCGACGACGATTGACTTTGCGAAGAATTTGTTTGGTAACGATTTGGCGGGTGGTGATTTGGCGTACGATTCAACCTGGTACGCAACGCGAATTGCCGCGGCAGATTCTTTCTCGATTTGCCAAATGGCACTTGAAGATGGGATTGAAGGTTATGTTGCGTTGCGCATTCCGATTTCGCCAGGCCGTGCCTATGCGGTTTTGCATTCGCCTAATTTGAAGGATGGTAGCTGGGCGCGCGCCTCCTTTACGAAAGATGCGCCGACAGATTCCTCGTCGACCTATCTCATCACTGGCACATCGGAGTTTGGTTATTGCACCATTTTTGTGAAGAAAAACGGCACACAACAGTTTTATCGTGTGAGCGTTGAGTAGCCCTCTCTCCACGGCAAAAAGTGCCGTGGGAAAAGGAAGGGGGTTGAAATCTGCCGCGGAATATGGTATAATACATGGCTGTGATACATCTTAGAAGAGAATTTTGTGCGAAGGTGAAGATGGCGCGTCGTGAGGCGGGCCTCTCCCAGAGCGTACTTGCAGCTGAAGTCGGCTGCAAGCAGTCGGCGTTATCCATGTTCGAACAGGGCGATGGGACGAAGTTGAATGAAGAGGTCATTGGCAAGCTTTCGAAGAAGTTTGGGATTCCACTTGAGAGCGAGGATGACGAGAGCGCGGTGAGCGCGGCAGTTTTGCCGCGGCGCGTGGGTTTGGGCGTGAAGGGATTTTGTCCGAATCCGAGTTGTCCGACGAATGAAGTGTATGAAGTGGACGGGCGGAAGTTTGCGCGGCCGAATCGGAGCGCGGCGGATCCTGTTGGTGGGAAGTTTTGTGCGGTGTGTGGGGAAGTGTTGGAGAAGGCGTGTCCGAATTGTGGGGCGGCGGTGCATGAGGGTGCGGTGTGTTCATTTTGTGGTGCGCCGTATGTGGCGATAGTTTGAGATTTGAAGAAGGTTAAGAGAGATGGAATTTGAAAATACGATTGGGCTCGAGACGCATGTTCAATTGAAGACGAAGACGAAGATGTTTTGTTCGTGTTTGTTGAAGACGGGGTGCGAAGAGAATACGAATGTGTGTCCGGTGTGTTTGGGGTATCCGGGGGCGCTCCCCGTGATGAATCGCGAGGCGGTGAAGCTCACGGTGATGAGCGGGTTGATGCTTGGGGGGAAGATCAACCAGCATGCGACGTTTGACCGGAAGAATTATTTTTATCCGGACATGGCCAAGGACTATCAGATTTCGGAAAATGGGAATCCGCTGGTGATTGGTGGCGGGGTGACGATTCAGACGGCGAAAGGGCCGAAGTTTATTCGGATTAACCATATTCATTTGGAAGAGGACGCGGCGAAGATTAACCACTATGCGGTGAGTAGCGGGGTGGATTTCAATCGTGGCGGGACGCCGCTGATGGAGATTGTGTCGGAGCCTGATTTGTCGACGGCGGATGAGGCGATTCAATACTTGACGGCGCTGAAGGAAATGCTTGTGTATGCGGGGGTTTCGGATTGCAACTTGGAAGAAGGGAATATGCGTTCGGACGTGAATATTTCCATTCGGCCGGTGGGCGAGACGAAGCTTGGGACGAAGGTGGAGATTAAGAATATGAACACCTTCAAGGGGATTCACGCGGCGCTTGAATATGAGGCGAAGCGGCAGAGAGCGTGCATGGCGCATTCGATTCCGATTGTGCAGGAGACGCGGCGTTGGGATGGGGAAGCGATGGAGACGGCGAGCATGCGGTCGAAGGAAAATGCGCATGATTATCGTTATTTTCCGGAGCCAGATTTGGTGCCAGTGGAATTGTCGGCGGAGCAGATTGAGGAGTGGAAGGCGTTGTTGCCGGAGAAGCCAGAAGTGCGGCGTGCGCGGATGATTGAGGAGTATGGGATTGCCGAATATGACGCGGAAGTTTTGTCGCAGCAGAAGGCGAATGCGGACTACTTTGAGGCGGCGGCGAAGGGGCTCGATAAGAAGACGGCGAAGCTTGTGTGCAACCTCTTTATGGGCGATGTGATGGCGCTCATGAATGCGAGTGGCAAGGAGATTGGGGAATGCGCGATGAAGCCAGGGGAGCTTGCGGCGCTTGTGAAATTGGCCGCGGCGGGGACGATCAATGGGCCGACGTTGAAGGAGTTGTTGCCGGAGATTTTTGAGAAGGGTGGCGACCCGGAGAAGATTGTGAAGGAGCGCGGGCTTGGGGCGGTGAGCGATACGGCGGCGTTGGAGGCGTTTGTGGATCAGGCGATCGCGGCAAATCCGGGGCCGGTGGCGGATTATAAGAATGGTAAGAAGGCGGCCGCGGGATTTTTCGTGGGGCAGGTCATGAAGCTTTCGAAGGGGAAGGCCGATCCGAAGATTGTGGGTGGGCTTGTGGCGAAGAAACTTGCCGCGATGTGCTGGGCGCTTGTGTTGATGTTTGTCGCGGGATGTAATTCGCTTTCGATCAAACAGGAATGCGAGTTCATCAATGAGGACGGCAAAATTATCGAGGTCGGCTACGGCGAATGTTCAAAGCCGCGCGATACGAAATTGGTGCTGGATCCCGAACGCTTCAAAACGCCGCTCGCGGGTAAGGATTTGACGCTCAAGTCGACGCTCGGTGTGAAGGTTGTGTTGCCGGATGGTGATTCGTTTACGGCGTATCGGTGCTTCAACTTTTTGCCGTCGGGCACGATGTACATGTCCTCGGATGGCGAGTGGCTTTATCACGCCAACGGCATCACGAGCTACATCTATCATCAGACGGAAGATGGGAAAGATTACGAGGCCGTTTTTGAGGGCGAGATGTTGCGGCAGAATGCGAACAAGGGCGAGAAGAAGTAATGAACGCGCTTGAGAATATTCGCGTCGTTTTGGTTGGGACGCTCTATACGGGGAATGTGGGGTCGAGCTGTCGCGCGATGGCGAACATGGGGATTCATCATTTGCGGCTCGCCGCGCCGAATTTGCAAAATTCGTGGGAAGAAGGCGAACGGCTCGCGGTGCACGCGACGGATATTTTGAATGCGCGTGAGGAGTTTGCGACGTTCGAGGAAGCGGTTGCGGATTGTGTCGCGGTTGTGGGGACGACGGCGCGGGAAGGGCTGTATCGTCAGCATGTAAAAGCGCCGCGGGATTGCGCGGCAGATATTTTGGCGTTGGCGGAAACGGGGCCTGTTGCGCTTGTGTTTGGTCGCGAAGATAAGGGGCTTTTGAACGAAGAGATTGCGCAATGTACGCACCTCATCCGCATTCCGGTTGATGCGGGGTATACGTCCATCAACTTGTCGCAAGCGGTGTTGATTACGTGCTATGAGTTTTTTGCCGCGTCGGGGAATTATGTGCCGCCACATGAGAAAGCGCCGCCCGCGCCGCAAGCCCAGAAAATGCAACTCATGAAGAATTGGGCGATGATGCTCAAAGAGATTGGCTTTATGAAGGAAGAGCAGACGGAGCATTTTATGCAGGGCTTCCATCGCGTCTTTTCGCGCGGCGTTTTTACGAAGGACGACGCGGCACTTTTATTGGGCGTCGCGCGCCAAGCTATTTGGGCCAAGAATCATCCGACTGAGACGAATGGATAGAATCGCCTATCTTGTTCGTCGCCTTTTGCTTGTCATTCCGACCTTTCTCGGCATCACGATTGTGTGCTTTGCCTTGACGCGCTTTTTGCCGGGTGGGCCCGTTGAAATGCGGTTGATGCGCTTGAAGGGGATGGGTGCGAATGGAAGTGCGCCGGCGGCAGAAAGTGCCGCGGCCAGTGGCATCACTGATGAATATCGCCGCGAGCTCGAAGCGCAATTTGGATTCAACAAACCTTTGCCGGTTCAATATTGGGATTGGCTCGTCACCAATCGCATGGGGCTCAAACTGCCGAGTTACGATTACCCCAATAAAACGGCGTGGGAACTTATTCGTTCGCGCATTCCAATTTCGCTGACGTTTGGCCTTGCCTCCTTTTTGTTGACCTATCTCATTTGTATTCCACTTGGGATTGCCAAGGCTTTGCGGCACCGCGGCACTTTTGATGCGGCCTCATCCTTCCTCGTTTTCATTGCCTATGCGATTCCAACCTTTGCGTTGGCGATTGTTTTGAAGACGTGTTTTTGCGGCACGCTCGAAGGCTTCCCTGATCTCTTTCCTTTGGGCGGAGTGGCTTCCGATTTCGATACGCCACCGAGTTGGACCGCGGCACTTTTTGATCGCGCCTGGCATATGGTTTTGCCTGTCGTTTGTTATGTCGCGGGCTCTTTTGCGATGCTGACCTTGCTCATGAAGAATTCGCTTCTCGACCAGATTTCGGCCGACTACATTCGTACGGTGATTGCGAAGGGGGCGACCCGCCGCCGCGCGATTTGGTTTCACGCTTTTCGCAATGCTTTGATTCCAATTGCGACAGGCCTGGGCTCGATGATTGGGCTCCTCTTTGCGGGTTCCATCATCATTGAAACCATCTTCGAAATTCCTGGCATGGGGCGTCTTTCATGGGACGCGCTTGTGGGGCGCGACTACGCCGTTTTCCTAGCTTTGCTCGCGCTGACGTCCCTTGTTCAACTTGCGGGCAACTTGCTTTCGGACATTCTTTATATGCTGATTGATCCGCGCATCAATTTCAACGCGCGCACCTAGCGCGGCAGTTTTTGGGGCGGGCCGAGAAATTTACGCGCGTGTTTGGGGTCGAGTTGTGGGGTCGTTGGGATTGGATTCAATGGCCGTGATGAATGAAATCATTTCCAATGGTGAATGAATTCAAAGTCAATGG
>CAVIVB010000132.1:0-5165 GCA_963645785.1 bacterium | reverse complement strand
CGCCAACTCACCAGAACCAAGATCAGATGTCTTAACTGTCTGCGCAGCCGTCACAACATAGTGCCCCGACGAATTATCTGAAATTGTCGCAGTATCTGTAAAGAGCACATAGAAGCTCTTTGATGTATCAGAAATGGCTGCCGTTGCACTAAACGATTTAGCCGTTCCAAAGGTAGTAATCGAAGCCATACCAACCTTTCCCGCCTCAATAGCTTCAGAAATGCTCTTAAGCGTTCCAGAAGAAAACGCAGTATTAAGGGCTTCAATTGAAGTCTTACTTGAATCCATCAATGTCACCGTCCACTGGGAAGAATCCGTCGCAACGCCTTCCGACGTCGAAACCCCATACCCAGACCAAAGAACGGATGCCGCTTGCACAAACGAAGCCGACAAGACGAACGCACCAACAATCAAAAGTTTCTTCATTATCTTTACTCCCTTCAATTATTCACCAATCGTAAGTGTGCCACCATTCGCGCAATAAAGCAAGTATGTCGTGCCTGGGGAAACCTCATTTGTATTCTCAACGCGCGTGCCATTCTGATTATACCAACCCGCAGCAGCTGCCGAACCAGCTTCTTTCTCGGCGACCCACAAAAGCACATCGCCCGCCTGGCCATCCGCACCAATTTTCTGAAGGTTCGCATCAAATGTATTGACACCCGTCAGCTTGAACTTCTGGGTCTGAACCCCAGTATTGAATGGATTGCCAATAAGATTGAACCCTGCTGGCAACGTATAAGTCACCTTACCCGAAGGAACAAGACCCGCAATGCGAATCTTCGCATCTGCCGAACTCGAAGAAGTAACAAAACCTTCGCCTGACTTGAATGTCAACGTGCAAAGCGTCTCACCCTCATACCAGCCTGCGCCCTTTCCATTATCTTCGTTAGCCTCTTGCCAAGTATAAGTATCACCAAATGCACCATCCGCACCAAATGTCTTGAGCTGAACCGTACCCGTACCCGTCACCGTGACGGCCGAAATCGGAAGAGCCGACTCATTCGTATTAATAAAGGTAGGCGTCACAAGATTGTAGCCAGCAACCGTCGCCGTATTCCGATAGCCGACAGTCTTCGTGGACGAAATAACTGTCCCAGCAGCTTCCGCCACAACCGCGCTACCACAAAGTGTCGCGACCGCCAACCCTAACATAAGGTTCTTCATTTTACCGTTCTCCTAAGTATAAGTTTTTTTACATTCACAGAACCCAACCTCCTGGAGAGGAAGACCGAGCCCTGGGTCATGAAAGCACCTCACGAGACAACCCCGTGAACATACCTTCTCCACCGTTGACGCGTATATGATACCATATTTTAGACCAACTTGTCAAGGGGGAATTTCAAAAATTTTTTACAGCACCCGATTGTCAATCAAGCGCGTCTTTCCCGAAAATGCCGCAATCAGCACCGTCACACCCCGCGTCACTTTCTTGACTGGCTCGAGAGTTTGCGCATCCACGAACTCAACGTAATCAACGCGAAGCCCCGCATTTACTAGGGTCTGCGCAATCCTCTTCTGTTCCGTCGCAACTCGCGCCCCATTCGCTTTCACCGTCTTCAAACTCTGCGAAATCGCAAGCGCGGCACTTTTTTCTTCCTCGCTCAAGTACGTATTTCGGCTCGATTTCGCCAAGCCACTTTTTTCTCTCACAATCGGCGAGACCACAATCTCGACGTCAAAATTGAGGTCGCGCGCCATTCGACGGATCACTTGCGCCTGCTGATAATCCTTCTGTCCGAACACCGCAAAGTCGGGATGCGCCAGGTTAAAAAGCTTGGCCACGACCGTACAAACGCCGCGGAAATGCCCCGGCCGCCGCGCCCCGCACAGCCCCTTCGACAAATCCTCCTCCGTCACATACACCGAATGCCGCTCCAAATACATATTCTTGGGCGTCGGGAAGAACACCGCCGTCGCCCCAGCCGCCTTGCACGTCGCCAAATCCGCCTTCTCATCCCGCGGATACTTCTCATAATCCTCATTCGGCCCAAACTGCACCGGGTTCACAAACACACTCACCACAATCTCATCGGCCTTCCGCTTCTTCGCGGCCGTAATCAAACTGACGTGCCCCTCGTGCAAGTACCCCATCGTCGGCACCAGCGCAATCTTGGCCCCAGCCGCCTTACGCTGCCGGCACCACTTCTGCAATTTCTGTGGATCTCGAAATATCTTCATTTCTCGTTTCTCCTTAATTAAAGGTATTTATCTATTAAAGGAATAAAGCCCTCACGCCACAAGCGTCTTCATCAGGGCAATTTCTTCCTTATAGCCCTGCAAATCACACGGCGTCTCCAAATAAAACGGCAAATCCCTCAGCTTCGGATGGTTCACAATCTGCCGAAACGCCTCCAGCCCAATATGCCCCTTCCCAATCTTCTCATGCCGGTCCTTATGCGCCCCCAAGCTATTCATCGAATCATTCGTATGTATCGCCTTCAACTTCCCCAGCCCAATCACCTCATCAAACGCCTCCAGCACCCCATCCAAATCCCCCACAATATCATACCCACCATCCCACACATGGCACGTATCGAGACACACCCCCAACGGAAACTCCACCCGCTCCATAATCGCCCGAATCTCCTCAAACGTCCGCCCAATCTCGCTCCCCTTCCCCGCCATCGTCTCCAGCAAAATCGTCGTCGCAAATTCCTTCCCCGTCTCCGCGGCAAATTTCTCATGTATCCGATTCAGCATCCCCGCAATAAGCCCAATCCCCGCGTCCGCCCCTTGCCCCACGTGACTGCCCGGATGAAAATTATACATCGCCCCCGGCGTAAATTCAAGCCTCTTCAAATCATCCGCCATCACCCATTCCGCAAATTCCCGCGTCTTTTCCTCCGCACTCGCCGCATTCAACGTATACGGCGCATGCGCGAGAATCGGCCCAATCCCATTCGCCGCGGCATATTCCTTGAACGCCGCCACATCCGCCTTGTCAATCGGCTTGGCCGCCCCACCCCGCGGATTGCGCGTAAAAAATTGGAACACATTCGCCCCAATCGAAACAGCCGTCTGCGCCATCGCAAGATACCCACCGCTCGCCGACAAATGACATCCAATCTTCATAGCTCAATTAGGTTTGAACCGCGGCACTTTTGCCGCGGTCCACCCTTTCTTTACTTTGTGAACTTCACAACAAAACCGCCGCCCGGCGCCAGGTGGAATGCCATCTTTTCTCCAGCCTTCACGCCCTTCGTCTCATGCACGTACTTCGTCGCATGCACATCCGAATCAGCCGCGTCACGGAAAATCTCCGCCTTCCATTCGCCCGCGCCCAAAAACGCCGTGTCCACAACAAAATCCTGCGCCTTCGCCGCGCCAATCCCGGCCGCATACCACGTCCCATCCTTCGCCTCACGCGCACACGCCGCAACCGTATCCGGCGTCCCGCCAGCAAGCGCCACCGTGTTCTTCCACACCACCGGCACCGCCGCCATAAACTTGAACGACTCCATATTCTTCTCGTAATTCGTCGGACTATCGCTCAACATCTGCAACGGCGCCTCATACAACGCCATCATCGCCATCTGCCGGCAACGCGTCCCAACCGAACCAGGGAAATGCCCCTCCTTATCAATCTGATACTTCCCAACCGGATAGTTCAACATCGCACCCGGCGTATAATCCATCGGACCCGCCGTCATGCGCAAATAAAACGCCATCACGTCATTGGCCATCATGTCATAGCTGCCGTCATACCACTTCATGTTCTCCAAACCACGAATCCCCTCGTAGTTCAAAATGTTCGGGTATTGCCGCTGCATCCCAACCGGACGATACGCCCCATGATAGTCAATCACCATCTGATGCTTGGCGCACGCCGCGGCAAACTTCTCCAAGAACCGCGCCATCTCCGCATCGCCACGGTCCATAAAGTCCACCTTGAAACCCTTCACACCCATCTTCGAAAAATATGCCGCGACCTTCTCTTCGTCCCCATAAACTTGAGCCCACGCCATCCACAAAATAATCCCAACCCCGCGCTTATTGGCATATTCCACCAAATGCGGCACATCCACATCCTTGCTGTCCTTCCAAATGTTCAAATGCTCGCTCCACCCCTCATCAAAAATCACATACTCAACCCCCATCTTCTGCGCAAAATCAATGAACCTCTCATACGTCTTCGTGTTGCAACCCTTACCATTATCAAAGAAATTCCACCAATCCCACGCAACCTTCCCAGGCTTCACCCACGAAAAATCTGCCGCGCTCGCCGCAGGCCGCGCCAACGCCATCACAATGTCCGCCTCACACAATTTCGCCGCGCTGTCCGCCAAAATAAACGTCCGCCACGGCAATGTCCGCGTCCCTTCCGTCTTCACCAAATAATCTTCCGCCGACGTCACCTGCACCCAGCGACCGCCCGTCTGCACCTTCTCGTCACCCCAGCCGCCAACGCGCTGCGTCGTCTTCGGATACCCCATAAACCAGCCTTCCAACTCAATATCCTTATCATCCTTGTCCGCATCCTCACGCGTCAATTCCCAAATCGGATAATCATACACATCCGATTCCGTCACCGCAACCGTCTTCCCACCGACTTCATACACCATCGGCAAGTAAATAAACGCTCCCACGCATCCATTCTTGCCCCAGCCCTTCTTATCGTCGTCCGTCTTCAAATTCTTCGCCACACACTTCCGCGGCATCGTCTCTTCACACCCAGGCGCATACCCATCATTGAGCCATACCGACGCCTCCGCACACGGAATCTTCACCCCAGCCTTCTCACCATCAATCGTCACCTGACCCGCCTTCTTCAACTCAAAGCGATACGCCACACCATCATTACGCGCCACAAGCCGCACGCCCCAATCACCAAAGTCCGCATACGCCGTCTTCCCCTTCAAGCAAATCGCGGCCTTCTTATAAACCGGAGTCTCCAACTTCCCATCCATCGTCCCATAGTTGACGTACATCTTGTCGCCTTCCTTCAGCAACTTCGCACCATCAACCTTGAGACCAATCTCACTCTTACCCACAACCGTCACGCCCTCGCGCAACACTTCATAGGACAAATCATCCCCATCCAAGACAAGCCGAATCTCATTCTTCCCATCCGGAGAAACAACCTTCGCCTCGTTCTCGCTCACGCGACAACAACACCCCGCGACCATCGCCACGGCCATCAACACTGGTATAAGAGTTTTCAT
>CAVIVB010000131.1:0-5179 GCA_963645785.1 bacterium | reverse complement strand
GTTGTGTTTCTTTGTGACGTCGAGCGTATTTTCGCAATGGGAGAATGAGATTTCCATCAAGTTACCGAATGCGGCGACGGCAGAAGAGCCGGAGCGTTTGCCTGGAGAGGTGATTATTAATCTGAATGCGGATGGTGCGGTGAGTGTGAATGGGCGCTCGCTGAGCCTGGGAGAATTGCAAGAGAGGATCGGGAAAGTGGCGGAATGTTTCCCAGGGCAGCCTGTCATTATTCGGGCAGATCGAGAGACGCAATACAATGATTTGGTTCAAGTGATTGACACATGCCGGAAGGCAAATGTGTGGAATTTCTCGCTCGCGACTGAGGCGGGCGGTGAAGAATAAAAGGAAAAGCAAAAAGAAGGAACGGCAAACATGTTGAATTGGATGGATAGTTTGAAGGGGCGTTCGCTGATGCGTTTGGCATCGTTCACGGACGAAGAGATGCTCAATCTCGTGGATTTGGCGGAACAATTGAAGGCGCGGCGCAAGGCTGGCGTTCGCGGCGATTTGCTCCATCGTAAGAATATCGCGCTCATTTTTGAGAAGTCGTCGACGCGTACGAGGAACAGTTCGATTATTGCCGCGCGTGATGAAGGTGGCGGGGCTGAGTATTTGACGCGGCCGGATATTCATTTTGGCAAGAAGGAGTCGGTCAAAGATACGGCGCGTGTGCTGGGACGCATTTACGATGGCATCTTGTTTCGCGGCTTTTCGCAGAAGACGTGTGAGGAGCTTGCGCAGTATTCGGGCGTGCCGGTCTGGAATGGACTGACCGATGATTACCATCCGACGCAGATTTTAGCAGATCTTTTGACGGTGAAAGAGACGTTCGGAGACTTGAAAGATTGCACAATTGCATATGTGGGCGATGGGCGAAACAATGTGGCGAACTCCTTGATGATGGGGTGTGCGAAGGCGGGAATTCGGTACATTTGCTGCACACCAAAGGAGCTGTGGCCGGATGAAAAGATCCTTGCGGAGGCGGAAGAGGTCGCGAAAAAGAATGGAGTTGATATTCGCGTCTTTGATGATCCGGTGAAAGGTGTCAAGGGTGCGAATGTCCTTTATACGGATGTGTGGGTCTCGATGGGCGAGGAAGCGAAGACGGCGGAGCGGATAAAGCTCTTGCGGCCCTACCAAATCAATATGGATTTGATGCGTGCAACGGGGAATATTGATGGGAAACTCATGTTCCTTCACTGCTTGCCCGCGTTCCATGATACCAACACGGACGTCACGAAAGAGTCAGGTGCGCTGGAGGTAACAGACGAAGTTTTTGAGTCGAAGTATTCAAAGGTCTTTGATGAATCTGAGAATCGGATGCACACGATCAAGGCGTTGTTTGTTTCGGCCTTGTGTGATCGCGCGAGCATTTGACGCGCGGGTGAAGGCTAGATGAAGGGGCCGCGGCAGAAGTGCCGCGGTTTCTTTTATTAGATGGCGCACCAATGGAAGCAGTAACGCCGCAAGATGCGTAGGCGCGGCAGAATGAGACCGACAAAGAAACCGACAAGAAAGACACTCAAGATAGTGCCTTCGCGGATGCCAATGATGGCGTGACAAAAGAGAAGAGAGAGGGCAAGGGCGAACAAAGTCAAGGTTGCGTCGAAGGCAATTTTGATGCGCGAGAGTTTGATGTGGAAGGTGTTGGAGATGGTTTTGACGAGGGCATCTCCCGGGACGCAGAGGAAGTCTGAAAGGACTTGGCAGACGATGCCGGAAGCAAGAAGTGCCGCGCCCAAGAGAAGAAGCATGATTTGGGCGAGATAGACGCGCGTAATGAAGGGGCGCGTGAGGAACATACCGAGGTCGATGCACAGTCCGAAGAGGGCCGTTGCTGGGATTTGCCAAAGTTGGAACGGTTGGAAGGCGCGGCGAAGGATGAGGAATTGCCCGAGGACGAAGAGGAGATTCATGCAAAGTGTGAGCGTTCCATAGGAGAGAGGCGTCACAGTTGTGAGGACCCACGGAACGGAAGAGATGGGCGTTGCGCCCAAGCCTGCTTGGGTAGAACAGGCGACGCCCAGCCCAGCGAGAACGACACCGAGGGCAAAAAGTGCCGCGCGACGGCGGCGATCAAACACGAGTTTTTCAACAGGTGCAGGACAGATTGAAGGTTCGTGAGCCATAATGGGCGCGTATTATACCATATTTACGGGGAAAAGTATAGCAGAATTTGAGACGATTTTCATACACATTTGGTCTGAAATATGGTATAATATGGGGCAGTTTCTAAGAAGAAGGTCGAATCATGAAAAAGTATTTGTTGTCAGTTCTTGCTTTGACGATGTTGGTTTGCTCCTACGCGGCGCATGCGGAGGTGGCGTATAACTATGATCTAGACGCCTATAATGGGTGTGCGGTGATTACGAGTGTGTCGGGCGCAGAGAGTGTGACGCGGCTTGATTTACCGAAGTTGACGGAGGATTTTTTGACTATTGTTGGGATTGATGATGGCGTGTTTGCCAAGTATTCCAAGCTGGAGAGGGTGACGATTCCAGATACGGTCACGAACATTGGTGAGAAGGCGTTCTATCAATGCGCGCGTTTGTCGAGTTTGACTCTGCCGAAAGAGTTGACGCAAATTGGTGCGTGGGCGTTTAGCGATTGCGTACAATTGAAGAGCGTGGTTGTTCCTTCGAAGGTGAAATCGATTGGGGATTGGGCGTTTTGCTCGTGTCGAAACCTGGCTAGTCTTGAGATTGGCGCGGGCGTTGAAACGATTGGGAAGGGTGCGTTTGCCTATTGTACGGAGTTGAAGTTGAGCGTGGCCGCGGGCGCTTCCTTTACGATGGAGGATGGCGTCCTTTATAATAAGGATAAGACGGAGCTTGTTTGGTGCGCGCGCGACAAGAAGGGAACGGTCACAATTGCGGGAAGTGTGACAAATATTGCCGCGTATGCGTTTTATGGTTGCACGGCTTTGACGGGGATCGAAATGCCAGAAAGCGTTGCAACGATTGGGGATTGGGCGTTTGGTGAATGTGCCGCGCTCGTGGATATTTCGTTGCCGGCTGGGTTGAAGGAGCTGGGCTCGAATGCCTTTTCAGGTTGTGCCGCGGTGAAGAGTCTGGTGATTCCAGGCGGTGTGGAGCTGATTTACAATTGGACGTTTGCTGGTATGACGAGTTTGGAATCGGTCACGTTCCTCGATGGCGTGCGACAAATTGGAAGCTATGCCTTTGCCAATTGTGCGGCGTTATCGCGCATTGAATTGGGTTGCGCACCGCCGGCGTGTGAGGCAAGCATTTGGAGTGACATCGCATCTAAGGCTGTTGGCGTGTATCGAGCCCAGTATTCGAGCGCATGGGAAGGCGTGATTGATGCGTCTGGCAAATGGAATGGGCTTGCAATGAAAACGTATCCGACTTTGACTTACACCGTGGAAGGGTACACGGGCACGTATGATGGCGCGGCACATGGCCTGACCATTCGCGTGCAGCCTAGCGAGGCCACGATTGAATATGCGCACGCGGCCAATGGCCCGTGGGCAACCAACGCCCTTCAAGTGACCAACGCCGGGACGAGCACCCTTTATTATCGCTTGTCACTTGATGGATATGAGACGGTGCTGGGCTCGACAAATGTGACGATTTGCCCGCGGCTTCTGACCTTGACGAGTGCAAGTGCGACGAAGGTTTATGATGGACAAGCTCTCGTTTCCACGAACGTGACCTGCACGGGTGCTGGCTTTCTTGCGGGCGAAGGCGTTTCCATTGCGGTGAGCGGCACACAAACGGCTGTGGGTTCGTCCAAGAATACGTTTACATATACCTTCACGAATGGGACGCTTGCGCAGAATTATTCTATCACGAAGGTTGAAGGCACCTTGACAGTGACCAAGACGGACGGCGGTTCTGATCCAACTCCAACGCCGGATGATGGAACAAATTATCATTTGGCACCGGCGAACGAGGTCGAGCTTGCTGAGATTTCCGCGGCACAAGTCTACAATGGCTACCTTTACAAGGCGGGCAACGGGATGCCGTGTGGCACAATTCAAGTGAAGGCCGCCAAACAAAAGACGAACTCGAAGACGGGACTTACGACGTCTAAGCTGACAATTTACATTCAAATGCTGGGCGAGAAGAAGCAAACGCTCAAGGGAGAGATGGATGTGGAGGAAGGAATAATTGAGCTGACGGCCAAAGATGGGCGCCGCCTCGCGCTCAGGCTTGGCGCAGAAGGCCTGACGGGTGCGTTTGATATCTACACAATTGATGGCGCACGCGACTATTTTTCGTCGAAGGATAAGGCAGAAAAATCTGCCGCGGCTGAGGTTTTGAGCGAGCTAAAGGCCCAGGGTGCGATGGCTCTTGCGTGGCAAGATGAGGATGGTTGGAACAGCTTGTCGTTGACGATTGGCGCGAAAGGCAAAACGAAAGTGGCAGGGACGCTTGCGAATGGGGCCAAGGTGAGCGCGTACATGCAGCTGATCATCGGTGAAGATTGGTATGCCATTCCTGTTATCATCAGCAAGACGAAAGTGCAGCTTGCGCTCACCGTTTGGATGAACCGCGCGACGGGTCAGGTATCGGTCGTGGGGATTCAATCGTCCACAAGCCAAGCGGTTGCAGGCAAAGCGGGTGGTATCGCAACGGGTGCGGCCTTTCAAATTGATTCTGCCGCGCTCGCGGCACTTTTGAATGATGCAACGTATGCGGATTATTTCCCGACGAATGTGACGATCTCCGTAAGCGGAACGAAGTGGAGTTTGCCAAGCGCAGGCAAGGTTGTTGTAAAGAATGGTGTTGTGGATGAGGCGAAATTGAAGGACAATCCGTCTGGATTGAAACTCTCGTATCGCGCGTCGAGTGGCACATTTACAGGTTCGTTCAAGGCCTATATCAACAATAAGGGCAAGGCCAAGGCGCTCACGGTGAGCCTTGCGGGTGTGGTTGTGGACGGCATTGGCTATGGAACGGCCACAATCAAGAACACGGGATCGGTCACGATTCGAATTGAATAAGGGCTCAACACGCGCGTAAATTTCCCGAGGTACGCGCGTCGTTCGCTCCAATCTCCCTGGAATTCAACCCGAATCTCCCTGGAATTGGTGTTGAATTCTCCTGGAATTGGACTTGAGTTTCTGGGGAATTTTGTCGAGGATTGAGAGAGGTGGATTGGAAGTTTTTTTGTTGTTGGGCTTGAAATCTGCTGCGGAATATGGTATAATAT
>CAVIVB010000130.1:3919-5237 GCA_963645785.1 bacterium | reverse complement strand
ATGACTGCTTGCGCTTCTCTTCGAACAATAAGGAAGGCATTGTTGATGTTGTGACAACGAACTACTATTCGAAGTGGTACGTTCTTGGTACAGGCGGTGGTCCTGGCCCGGGTACGTATGGTCTTATCGATGTGATTATTCACTATTCGGATGGCACGACGGACTCGCGTGAATTCACGGTTCATGACTGGGTTGATAACAAGAATGATGCGACGAATTCGGTCTCCTCTATTCCTCAGTATCGTACGGGTAATGTTGATAGTAGCTCTGGTAATGGTACAGCGATTGGTCAGAATAGCTGGGATGGCGCTATAGACGCGACGATTCCGTATTGCGGCTACTATTTGCACGCTATGTCGATTGATACGAACCCTGAAAAGTTCGTGACGGAGCTCGAGATGAAGTTGACGGGCTTGAGCGATGGCGCGGATGCGAATAGCGGGTACTTCGCGGCGTTCTTTGCTTCGGCTGGTCGTACGGGTGGTTATTTGATGATGCCGCGGACGACGCTTGCGGCGCCGGCGGGTGCTACGAAGGTTGTTCGGACGTCGACGCTTGTTGGCGACTGGGCGGCGGTTGAAGGTGCGACGGGTTACTACTATGAGCTCGCGACGACGCCGAACTTCGTTTCGAACTCGGTTGTGTATGCGGCGACGACGGGTGCGGATGTGAACACGGAGACGTTCACGAACTTGAATCCGTCTACGACGTACTACCTCCGTGTGCGTGCGACGTTCGAGAATGATGATGGTGTGACGCGTAACTCGAACGTCTCGATTGCGACGACGGCGAGCATGGACGAGATTGACATGGGCGAGCTTGATAACGACGAGATTATTGAGTATGTGTTCGGTTCGGATGCGGCGGCGAAGCTTCGCCTCAACATTTGGGACAGCAACGAGCAGGATGCGAACAACGAGGCGCTGTCGCTTGTGTCGGCGGTGGTTCCTGGTGACATTGCGAATTGCCCGTCGAACGTGACGGCGAATGTTGAATACACGCTTTACACGGCGACGGATTTGGAAGGTGAGTTCACGCAGGTTGCGGTGCAGACGAACGATGTTGATTTTGTGTGCGATGCGAATGCGAATGACCAGACGTTCTGGAAGGGCCGCATGAAGGTGACGGTGACGCTCAAGAACGATCCGACGCAGTCGTGGACGGCTGAATGCGATTCGACGAACATTGTTGGTTTGACGCGTGTGGCGTCGACGAATGAATGGACGCCGGTGGCGATTGCGTATGATACGCCGGCTTGGGAAGTCAAGAATGTGACGGCTTCGAACGTGGTTGGGCTTGCGGATTTGCAGGTTGGCGA
>CAVIVB010000130.1:2533-3909 GCA_963645785.1 bacterium | reverse complement strand
GCGATGAGATGTGGACGTGGGATTTCGACGTGGGCGCGTACCGGATCTACATCTTGGCTGAGGAAGATGGCCATCGGTTCTGGGATTCGACGGAGCTCTATGTGTTCCGCGATGGCACGAACAAGACGGAATATGCCGCGGCGGATTATGAGTTGAACCGTGGTTATGGCTTCTGGTTGAAGCGTTCGACGCCGGTGGCGGAACACATCCATGTGTTTGGTCAGGTTCCGTATGCGGATGCGCCGGAAGCGGTTGTGACGATTTCTGCGAAGGCGAACACGCTGATTGGTGCGCAGCACTTCAAGAAGTTCCAGTTCAAGAAGGGCCAGGCGCTTCCGGAAGCCTATCGCGAGGTGTTCACGAACCGTGGTGGCGATGTGATTCAGATCAAGCAGGCGAGCGGTGTGACGTATGAGTATCAGTATCGTACGAGCTTGGGTGGTTGGAGCCGCTACGAGGATGATGGAGAAGACCTCTGGATCATCAAGAACTTCTCGGTTCCGGTTGGGCAGGCGTTCTACTACTCGAACAACGGTAAGTCGGAGATTACATTGAACTGGTCGGCAAAGTAAGAAAAAGAAAGGAGACGTCAAAATGAACAAGATGATTAAGATGTTGGGTCTCGTGGTGGTCGGCGCGGTTGCTTCCTTGGCGCAAGCGCAAGGAACGGTGTCGAGCGGCACAAGTGGGATTGCGAACAACAGCGAATTGGCGCAGGTTTTGGTCAAGCCGCCGGCGTACAAGATTACGTATGCGAACACGAAGACGGTTGTGACGAACGATTGGATGGTGTTTGTGTGGGTTGCGCGCGGCGAAAAGTTTGAGGGCTTGAATGCGGATGGTACGGCGGTCAACACGAACACGTCGATTGTGTTGGAGAAGTTCCCGATCAAGGATGGCACGTTCCGTCCGTTTACGGCGGCATGGCCGAAGTCGCGTTGGTCTAACAGCAAGGGCGAAGTTCGTCCTGGCGACATTCGTTTGCTTCTTCTCGATACGCGTTTGTTTGAGGCGGATGCGGAATATCGTGCGACGAATGGTACCTCGCTTGTTGAGAACCAGGCGATGACGATTCAGGCGTATGGTACGGCTGGGTATTATAGCGCGGCGGGTGCGGGTGCCGGCGAGACGGTGACGAACGAAGCGGGTCAGGCGACGGCGCCGTGGGCGGATATTCCGGGCTATAAGCCGACCGAGATTCCAGACGATACGCCTGTGCCGGTGCAGACGGACATTGACAAGGGGACGACCAACACAACAGTGCGTAGTGGTAGTGGCTTTTCCAGAACGACTTATACCATTTATCATCCGTATGTGACGATTACGGCGACGAACACGGTTGCGACCCTTGTTTATGCGATTGAGCGGAGTACGGA
>CAVIVB010000130.1:0-2523 GCA_963645785.1 bacterium | reverse complement strand
GAGTACGGATACGGACTTTAAGACGGGTACGACGACGATTATTTCTAGCTCAAAGAAGAATGGGCTGAACGACCCGAATGGCGTGCTGACGTTTGTTGTGGATGCGCCGAAGTATTATACTTCTACGAGCTGGGTGTGGACCAATGGTCCTTATGTTTACGATGAGACGAAGTCCGGGGATAAACGCTATACTTCAACTTCGTATGATTCTTCGACGGCCTACTACTATCGCGTGGTACGGTATGTTGAGACCACGGCTTCTGACGGGACAACCTCTTTGGAGGTGGATGAAGACGGCTACTCCAATATCAAGGAGGCTTCGCTGACGGACGATGATTATTCATCAAGCAGTGGAAGTTCAGGTTGGAATTTTGGGTTCTAAGATTCCCAGTTGACAACAGATAGTAAAATATGATATAATATGCGCTTCTCCACCGAATCAGGTGGAGAAGTTGATAAAGACAAAAATAGGGCTCAGGCTAGAAATTATAGTAAAAAGATGCAAAAAGGCAGTAAAATAAAGGATTTGGTGCGCGCGGCAGTTTTTGCGGCGGTCGCCTTCTTTGCTTTTGCGTCGGCGCAGGCTGAATGGCTTTATTGGCAGGTGGATTTCAATGCGGACAATGCGATTCAGCTTAATCCGCCGTGGTCGAGCGAAGAGAAACCGTACGTGTGGTTGGTGATGGTTGATAATACGACGGGTGACAGAACGATTTTGTCGGGTGAGAACGAGAAGGGTGAAAGTGTCACTTATATTCAGCTTACTCAGGCAAAAGAGCGGGAAGAAGATGGAACTGTTACGGTTAAAAAGTTTGCGATGAACATTACGGGAGACGACTTGGGGTCCGTGACGGATGACAAGGCGACTCGTTATTCATTTCTTGTGGAGTTGGGTAATTTAGTAAGGGATGACAACGGGGACCTGATTGGTAATGCCTCGTATACGACGCGGACGCCTTTGTCGTATGGTGCGTTAAGTGATGCTCAATACATTCGTGATGCAGATTCTTTCTCGAATCAGAGTTCGTGGAATCCGGCGTTGATTGGATTTAAGGCGGTGCCGGAGCCGACGGGTGGGATGTTATTTGGATTTGGATTGTGTATGCTGGCACTGAGGCGAAGGCGAAAGCGCGGTGCGGCGTAAGGCGAAAAGCAGAAAGGGAGTGCGATGAAGAAAGATCTGAAACATGCATTTCGAGTGATGGGCGAAGGGACAGATGTCCGAATCGCCCTTCTGCTTGGTTTAATCGCGGCAGTTTCTGTGGCGGTATTCCAGGTGCCTTTCTTGCATCCGAACATTTGGAGGGAGTCGGCGGTCGCGGCATTTTTGCGTCCGGCTGATACATTTTATCCTGGGATTTGGCGTTGGATTGCGACGGGGGTTTTTGCCGCGATGGGGATTGACGTGGGGATGGTGGCGTTGCGGATTTTGGGATGTGTGTATGTGGGGGTGTTGACGGGGTTTTTCTATTTGATGGACCATGAGATTTTGGGGTGGAGTGCGCGGTCGAACACGGACCATGCGTGGAGGCGGCTGACGATTTTGCGTGTGTCGTGTGCGGTGGGGTCGCTTGCATTGGCGTATTCGTGTGCGACGTGGAGCGCGGCGAATGCGGGTGGGTCCGACTTATTTTTGATGATGTTTGCGTGCATCATTATCTTCTACTTTGTGCGGTTTATGCGCACGGGATCGGTGCGTTTGGGTGAAGTTTGTGCATTTTTGGCTGGTATTTTGTGTGCGGAGACGCCGTATGGGTTGGTGTTGGTGATTGTGGGCGGGTTTTTGTATTGGCAGATGCAGCGGCGCGTGGTGACGGCAGGGTTCTTTTCGCAGAAGGCGGATTTGGGGGATCGCGTGGGGGTTGTGACGTGGTGTTTGACGTTTTTGGTGTTATTTGGGTATTTGGTGGGGATGGCCTTGATTGTGGGCGGATATACGTATCACCAGGGGCTGATTGGGGATGGGTTTTCTGCCGCGACGGTGATGCAGATTTTGCAAGGGTATGCGGTGCAAGTGACAGGCGCGGCGACGACGGATGGGTGGCTTGCGATTGTGGGGCTGGTGGTGATTCCATCCATTTTGACGTATAGTTTCTTGCCGAAGGCGGTGGGCGAGGAAGATGCGCTTTCGTACAAGGCGGGGCTTTTGTTTTTTGTGAGCGCGGCAGTTGTGATGAGCCAGCTTTCGATGGTGCGTTCGCTATGGATGGATTCGTGGGGGGATTCGCCGAATGTGACGTCGCCGCAGTTGGCGATTATTTTGACGTGTTTGGCGGCGGGCGTGATTGTGCGGGCGTTGATGGTGTTTGGCGTTTATTTGCTGTGCCGGAACTACCAGCGCGTGACGGAAATTAGCTTGGACGCCGCGGATGATGATGACGACCCGAATGAAGAGCGCCGTTTGAAGGTGCGGACGTGGATTTTTGCGTTTATTTGTATTGGGCTTCTCGCGGCCATTGCGCCGGGGCGGGTGCGTTCGGGCGTGAGGGAGCAGATGCGGTTCTTGGCGGAATACGTGGAGGC
>CAVIVB010000129.1:0-5244 GCA_963645785.1 bacterium | reverse complement strand
GTATAATACTCTCCTCAACAACGAAAAAGGACTCCTAGAATGAATAAGCCAATTTCATACAGCGATTTTCAAAAGGCCCTCCAAAAGCCAATCAAAACGCTTACCGCGCTTGAAGGCATCTTGACATGTAGAATCGAATACTTCATAAGTTGGAAGGCACTCAAAGGCTTTAGTCATCGTTATACTGTTTTCCACGATGATGATCTCGATATCGAATATATGTTGGACCTCGAGAACGAATTTATCGCCGAAATGCGTAAAAAAGATAAACACTTCAAACTCTCCCTCGATTTCAAAATCAACGACTATGAACACTTTAGCGAAGAACTTGGGCAACTCCGCAAAAAAGATGAAGATCTTCTGCGCCGCACGCGCCAAGCCCTCTCCGCTCTCCAACGCTATCCCAACCTCCTCTTCACGGCTTCCACTCTAAAAAACAATGGCGTCTCTGTCGAAGACCTTGAACAAGACCTCGAAAAAACAAACACAGAACTCGCATCAATTAATCCCCTCGCCTACGACACAAAACCTGGCACGCCAAAATGCTTTGATCTCGCACCCCTCAATGCAACCGATTCTGACCTTCAAAAACTAAACGCCTTTCTCGCCTACTATCCCCGCCAAGTCGAAAAACTTGAACTTTGGATTCGCGAACACGCACACGAACTCACTTTTAAAAATGCCCAACAGCTTATCACGACCCCCCTTACCCTTAATCAAGTGATTAGTATCTCCAACGAAAGCTACCACAAAGGTTACGACAAAGGTTACAACGATGGGCAAAGAAAAACAAAAAAAGAAATCCGCAAGCAACGCGGCCCTGTCCGCAAATCAGGTGCAGGCAAAAAACCTACTTACGATATCCTCGACCTTCAGTGCGAAGCCTTCAATACGCTCTACACCGAACATGCCAATTGGAATGAATTCACCCTCGCACATGAAATCCTAAAAGACCCAAAGTGGGGAGAACCCCAATACAAAAAAGATAAGCCATACCTTTATACGCCAGGCATGCCTGAAAAAAGAAAAAAAGTCGTTCGCCAAAATCTCATCAAACGTTTCAAGACTTGGCGCAAGACACACGGCTTGAGCGACCCCTTCCCCAAAAAATAATGCTCCAAGAACCAAATAAAACACCCCCTATTTGGTTCTAAATTTTTCCGCCCAAACATTCATCATCCCCTTATTTTACTAGGGTTTCCTACCACACGCGGCAAAATTTCTGCCGCGCTTCTTTTTTAGAAACCAAATAAAATGGTTCCATGTGGTATAATATGTACCATCAGACCGAAATTGTCGCATGTCGCGATAATGGGTAGTCGAAGTCAAATTGAAAGGTTCATATTATATGGCTGAAAAGCACAGCAGAAAACCGCTCTCGCTCTTCCATGAAGATGCAGAGCAATGGGAACAGGATGGTATGTCCATCCAGGATCAGGACGCACTCGTCCTCGCCTTGTGGCGTTGGTATCGCGGCAGACCCGACACTTCGGGCCTCTCCACGATTTCCAAGGTCCTTTATTCAACAATCACAAAGCGCCTCGCCGCCTCGGAGAAAATCTACCAGGCCAAGAAGAGCTATGGAAAGAAAGGAGCAAACAATCGATGGATGAACCATAGTCAAATGGTAAATGGCTCAGCTATGTCTGACCAGACATGCCCTATACCTACACCTATACCTACACCTACGCCTACACCTATACCTACATCTACACCTATTAATATAGAGAGTATGGGGGACACCCCCATGCCCCCCGCGCTCACGAATGATAAAAAATTGACGCGGTTTGTGAAGCCTACCGAACAGGAAATCATTGATTATTGTCGCGAGAAAGGCTACACGAAAGTCAACGCGGCAGATTTCATTGACTTCTACGAATCCAATGGTTGGATGGTCGGTCGAAACAAAATGAAGAATTGGCGCAGTACCGTTTCTCGTTGGGAACGGATGGATTATGACCGCGGCAAAAATTCTGGCACGGGCCGAACCGATGAGGATGTTCACACGCCTGAAAATGTGAAGGAGGAAGACTATGACCTCTAATGAACAGCAACTCAAAAAAGCTGAGGAAGCACTGGCGCGTAAACTTGGGTTTCCTCTCAATGAGGCGCAGCACAATCTACTGGTCGAACTCTTGAAAGGACAAAGCGTTCGTGCGACAGGAAGGCCGCTGACAGGCAAGAAAAGTGTCTTCGTTGGATTGCAAGGAACGACGATCTTGGGCGGCCGCAAGTTCTATCTCTACAACTTGCGAGAAGCCTCAACAAAGCTACTCGACGAGGTCAAGGCGGACATCCGCGATCGGGCCGATGGCGAACTCGTGATTGTTGGCGTAGGGTCGGAAGAGAAAACCAAAATTGAATTTGGCAATCAATACAAGCTCTTGGCAATCATCTTGGACGTTCGCGAAGAGAGTAGCAAGCTGTGCACGCACTATGTGACATGCAAAACAGGATCGCAATTGAAAGCGCATTACGACGAAGAGACAATCGCGCGGTTGAGTCGAAGTGTACGCATCACGTTTATGAACGAGCCCTATACGCAGCCCATTGCGAATCAAGCCGCCGTAGCCACGCCTGCGCCATTGAAGGACGATGCCGAGCCAATGGAAAAATGGTCAGATGAAGACCTCCAATTCGAAATTGAAAATCTCGAGAAAAAGATTGCCCATCAGCGTGCAAGTACCTTCGGCTTCCTGCCTGAAACGATCAAGCGCAATGAAGAGATGCTCGCCCGATACAAAGCGGAACTTAGTCAGCGAATGGAAAGTACAGCCCGCTGTGCCGTTGAAAACGCGAGGGTCAAATTATAACCGCCCGTCGGCCCATCGATGTCGAGAACTTCGCCTGCAAAGAAAAGTCCCTTGACGAGTTTCGATTCCATCGTTTGGGGGTTGACCTCATCGAGCGCGACGCCCCCAATCGTGACAATCGCTTCCTTCACAGGCCGCGGCTTCAAATTCTGAAATTGCAAACGTTCATGCGCAAACCAAACTTCAATCGTGTACGCCTTCAACTTTTGGTGTTCGATAAACCGCTGGCAATTATAAACGGCCGCACCGCTCAAGCCAAAGCGCTCGCAATCAACTTCGCCGCGATAATCAAACAGCACCTTGCCCGCCGTATCGAGGACTTTCGCGCGGCCATCTTCAAAGCGCCGCCCCGCCAACGATGTAATGCGCCGGTCCGTCGTCTCAAGCCCAATCAAGCCGGGCCGATACGGCGTGATGTGATGCCCCAGCGCGCGCGCAAAATTTTGCCCATCACCAACGGAGCCCGTCTTCGGATAGCTCACGCCGCCCGTCGTCAAAAGAACATTATCCGCTTCAAGTGCGAAGTTCGGCGTGCGCAAAAGAAAAGTGCCGCGCCCCGTGCGCTCAACTTGCGTCACTGCACAATTCGTCAAAATCGGAACGGACGCATTTCGCAACAAGTCGCCAAACGCGTGCACAATCGTCGCGGCCTTACCATCGGCTGGGAACATGCGCCCATCCGCCATGCGCCGCACCGGCACATTCAAATCTTTGAAGAAGCGAATAATCTGCCGCGGCCCACACGCACGAATCGCGCCCGCCACAAACTTCGCGCACGGCCCCACGTCCGCAAGAAATTGGTCCGCCGAAATATCGCGCGTAAAATTGCAACGCCCATTCGCGGTCATCAGGACCTTTGCGCCCAACCGCGCCTTGCGTTCAATCAAGAGGCAAGGGACATGCCGCGAGGCCGCAACCGCCGCGGCAAACATCCCCGCCGCGCCCCCACCCACAATGGCCAAACGAACAGAATCATGAGTCGGCTTCATCGCACAAGTCCTTTCATCCGCTTAGCCCGCATAAAGAATCTCGGCGGGCGGCGGCGCGGCAAATGTCACGCGCTCATTCGTCGTCGGATGAATAAAGGAAAGCTTGATCGCATGCAGAAGCGGATGCGTCGGGCGCGTCGCGAGTTTGCAATCCAGCGTCGGGTCACCATACAAATCATCGCCCACAATCGGATGGCCCAAAAACGCCGCGTGCACACGAATCTGATGCGTGCGCCCCGTCGCAATTCGAAACTCCACAATCGCCAGCTTCCCGCGCTTCGCCAAGAGCTGATAGCGGCTCACCGCATTCTTCGCGTCCGTCCCGTTGATGGCCATGCGCTTGGGGTCCCACGGCTTCTTTCCAATCGGCGCATTCACCATGCCCGTCGGCGGCTTGGGCGCGCCATGCAACACCGCGAGATAAATCTTGCGCACCGTCATGTGCGATTCAAATTGTTCACGCAAATTCAAATACGCCGCGCGCGTCTTCGCAAACACCATCACCCCGCTCGTGCCCGTATCCAGCCGATGCACCACACCCGGCCGCGAAATGCTCCCCACCTTCGCAATCTCGGGGCAATGCGCCTTCAACGCGTCCGTCAGTGTGTTCGTCTCGTGCCCAGGCGCGGGATGCACAATCATGCCCGAGGGCTTATTCACAACGATGATGGCGTCATCTTCAAAGAGAATTGGAATGCGGATTGATTGTTTCATGAGAGTGTCCGTGCTAAGATGTGATCGTGCCCATCCGCCGATGCGACGCGGTGGAATGTTTCGCCCTCGCCCGCACCCGCGGCAATCGTCACGCACACCTTCTCCCCAGCAAACGTTTCCGAACGAAAAACAATTTCCATCTCGCGCGGGCACAGCGCGGGACACGGCTCCATCATCCATTCGATGTAATGAACATTATTGACGTGACCATTCAAATCGATGTGCGCGTTGAGCGCCGTGAATTCGGCCTCCTTCTTTTCCGCGGCACTTTCTGGAAAGCGTAAGCGCGGCGAAAAGGGCTCGAGCCCCAGCACCGCCTCGCTCGCGGGCAAGTCCTTCGCAATCGTAAAAACGACTTCTGGAATCGCCACAATTCGCCGCGTCGTGAGATTGATAATCATCCATTCACTCGTCGCAACGCCCAGCACTTCTTGCGTCTCGGCCGAGCGCAAAATGAAATCACGCCACGCCACAATCTTGCGCCCACCGCGCGGATACGTCTCCACATCCACCTTCTCTTCCCACCGCGGATACCGCTTCATCTGAACCCTCAGCCGCGTCAACACCCACGAAATATCCTCACCTTCCGCGGCAAAATCCGAACGCGAAAATGCGAGCGATTCCGCATGCAACGAGGCCGCCTCTTGCAAATAATTGCACACGCTCGCCAAGGTCGCCTGACCCGCCGCGCCGCATTCATACGACCGCACCTGAAACACATAATGACC
>CAVIVB010000128.1:0-5249 GCA_963645785.1 bacterium | reverse complement strand
GCGAGGCGGTGCTTGCGTCTGCCGCGTGGTCTTCGCCAATGGAAGTTGACCGCATGGTGGCAGATTTGACCGATACGTATACGGTTCGTGTCGCTCGCTTCTCACAATCAACGGAAGATGCTGACAAGGTCAAGATTGATGATGCGGCGATTCGTAAATGGTATGATGCAAATACGAACTCGTTGGCGTTGCCTGAACGTGTCAAGATTCGCATGGTTAAGTTTGATGCCACACAGCCCGCGATCCTCGCGAAGATGGTTGTGACGGATGACGACCTCCATGATTACTATGATGCGACCGTTGATCGCTATACAACGACTGACACGAATGGCGTTGAGAGCGTCAAGAAGTTTGAAGACGTCAAGGCACAAGTTGAAAAGGAAGTCCGGCGAATTGCCGCGTTGCAGTACTTTGAAACCAACCTCAATCGCCTGGCGTACGCTGTCAAATCTGAGAAGGGGGCTTCGCGCCTTGACGAGATTGCATCTGATAGCGGGCTGAAGGTGGAGACGTCCAATTGGTTTTCGATTGAAGGCGGCGCCCTGGAAGGGTTCTCACAGTCCATCAATTCGATCATCCCTGGCGCAGAAAGCCTTGAGACAGCTGTGGCGGAGCTCGATTCTTCAAGTGAGGATCTTCGCTATGGTGTCGTGCGTTCTGAGAATGCCGTGTGGCTGATTGAGAAGGCGGAGACCAGTCCTGCGCATACACCGTCCTTTGATGAGGCCAAAGAAGCGATTCGTCCGCGCGTGTTGCGTGAGGCAAAGGCCGATGCGTTCAAGGCTTCCATTGAGGCAATTGCCGCGAAGGGGACGAACGCCGTCTTGTCAACAACCGTCGTTTCAACCAATATCACGTTTTCGATTTGTGATTTGAAGGCGGGCGATTTTGCCGACCAGAATGCGGTTGCGGACGTCGTTCGCAGACTGAACAAGGGTGAAATCTCGCCGTTCAAGCGCACAGGTATGAACACCGGGCTGCTCGTTGTCTGCTTGGATCGTGTGGAAGGGGACGCGGCCAAGGTCTTACTCGTCAAGGATCAGATTGCTTCTGACCTCACGATGTTGCAACGCCGCCAGCTTCCTGAGGCTTGGCAGAAGTTCAATTTGGAGAGCCTTGGGTTCGAACCAAACGAGACTTCGACCATCGTAGACAATACGGAAGAGATCGAATAATGACACTCAACTTCAAGCGCATTCATCCTGACGCGGTCTTACCGAGTTACGCGCACCCAAGTGATGCGGGGATGGATGTGCGGAGTGTGGAGGATCTCACCATTGCGGCGGGGAAGCGTGCGCTTGTTCATACCGGGCTTGTTATGCTTTTGCCCCCCATGTATGAGGCGCAAGTGCGCCCACGCTCGGGGCTCGCGGCCAAGTTTGGTGTGACGGTCCTCAATACGCCGGGCACAATTGACTCAGGTTACCGCGGCGAAATTTGCGTGATTCTTGCGAACTTTGGCGAGGCTGATTTCCCGATTAAGAAGGGGGATCGCATCGCGCAAATCGTCATCGCGCCCGTGACACAGCCCACGATTGAGGAAGTTGACATAATTGATGAAACCGATCGTGGGGCAAATGGTTTTGGTTCGACGGGGAAAGCATAAAGCGAGGTTCGAATCGTGGTTCTCAAGCTCTATAAATACGGCGAAAAAGTCTTACGTGTCAAGGCTAATCCTGTCGCGGTTGTGACGGCCGCCCAGCGTAAACTCGCGGAAGATATGGTGGAAACGATGCATAAAGCGCGGGGCGTGGGTCTTGCCGCGGAGCAAGTCGGCCATACCGAGCAGCTTTGCGTGATCGATGTTCCAGCCGATTGTGATACGGAAGAGGATGCCGCGTTCAATTCTCAGGTTCCGATGCCGCTTCTTCTTTGGAATCCGCAAATCATTTCTTGTAGCGGCAGCGTGAATGATAAGGAAGGATGCCTGAGTTTTCCCGGGATTGGCGGCTCCATTGTGCGCGCTGCGCAAGTCACCGTCCAGTATTTGGATGCGAACAATCAGGCGCAAATCATAACAGCCCGCGGTTATCTTGCGCGCGCACTGCAACATGAGATTGATCATCTCAATGGGATTCTCTATGTTGACCACATGTCTGCCGTTGAACGCCTGGCCGTCGCGGCAAAACTTCAAAAGCTTGCAAAGGCAAACGGTGGTACGCGTTAAATCCATTCTTATCAATATCTCGGATAAGGTCGATTATGTCAACTACGATTATCCACCACGTCTGCACCGGAAAGGACTCAAACCATGAGCACAAATGAAGAACATCGCTCCCCTCTTGATGAACGAATCCCATCAAATGCTGTCAGTGTCTATGGTCAAACGGACGCGATGGACGACTTTCCGGTCCTCAAAGCGTTTCAGCAATACATTGATGCCGAGCAAACAAAATCCCGCAAACGCATGGTGATGCTCTGTATTTTCTTTGGATGTTTGATGGCCGTCGTCATTGCTGTCTTCATTGCGATGCTTCATTCTGTCAGCGAGCGCAATCAATCTTTGAACGATCGCTTTCTTGAATACATGATGGAAGAGCGCAGTCATGCGCAAACTCAGCCGTCTGTTGCGCCGGCCATCTCCGCGGCAAATCCTGCGACCGACGCCGCGCTCAAGGCCATGACCGAATCAATCTCTTCCATACAGAAGCAACTAACCGAACAAAAAAGCGCCGCGGCCGCCACACAAGAAACGGCCGCAAAGCCAGCCGTGAAATCCACGCATGAACAAGAGCTCGAAGCGCTTGCTGCAAAACGCGCCCTCCTTGAAGCGGAACGTAAAAAATTGCGGAAGAAAAAGAACTCCTTCATCAGCAGGAAGTCGAACGCCAGCGCCGCCGCCTCTATCCGGAATACTATCAAGACAGCAAAAAACAAGCGCCAACCCCTTCTCGCAATCAAACTGCCGCGGCTAAAACTCGCGTGACACAAGACGATGTTTCTCAACAAGATATTGACGACATTCTCGCAGAAGCGTATGGCGACCAAGATGAAGAAGAGGTGACAGAAGCCCCACCACCCGCCAAAAAAGCGGCCAAGAAAAAAGCGACTTCCGCCCAAAAAGCGCCTCAAAAGAAGGTCAACAAGAAGACAACAAACGCGAACTCTTCCAAGCAAAAGAAGGAAGAAGTCAAGGATAAAGTTGAGACGGATGACGACGCAATTGAATACTTCAACGATGATGAATACTCAATCCCTGTTGAAGTTAAAGGCACGTCTTCTGGCTGGAAAGTGCCCCTTTCCTAACGAATTACGCGTAGATTCAAAAACAAGATTCCTGGAGATTACGAAAGATTCTCCAGGAACTCGCCCTAAAATGGCTAAAAGTTTGCTGCAAAATGCCCAAGAATTCCTTTTGAAATGCCCAGGAATTCCCTTTGAAACACCCAGGAATTTTAGAAGGTCTCCCCTTCTCTTATCCCCTTCTGGACGTACCTTTACGCAAGCTCATGACTACGCGCGGCGGCGGCCGCAAGTGTTTCCGCGACAATTTTCTTGAAGGTTGGCTTTGCAAGCTTCGTCATGCCCGCGGCAGTTGTTCCACCTTTCGTGCACACGCCTGCAATGAACGCCCCCAAATCGGCACCGCTTTCCCGCAAGAATTTCGCCGTTCCATACATCGTTTGTTCTGCGAGGAGCCTTGCAACGGCTGGCTTGAGCCCAAGCTGAATCCCCCCTTCCATCATCGCTTCTTCCATGTAAGCGAAGTAAGCGGGGCCAGATCCGCTGAGCGCGGTCACCGCGTCAAAATCCTTTTCCTTCAGAAGGGCCACCTCGCCCGCGCCTTGCAAGATGTCGCGAATCGCTTCCACGACGTCCTTTTCCACATTTGCCGCGGGACACATCGCGCACATTCCCGCCTTTGCGCGCAACGCCAAATTCGGCATGACACGCACAAGTCGCGCCTCACGGCCAAACGCCGCGCGCAACTTTCCAAGCGTCTTGCCTGCCACAATCGAAACAATCGTCGCGCCCTTCAGCTTTCCCTTCACAGCCGCGGCAACTTCTTCCACATTCTGTGGCCGCACCGCAAGGAAGATAATTTCGCACGCCTGGGCCACCTCCGCCACATCATTCACGACCTTGACGCCATACTTCTTGCGCATTTCATCCGCACGCGCCGTGCACGTCTCGGCCATCACAATCCCCTTCTTCGCGGGAATCGCCGAAAGAATTCCCTCAGCCATTTTCCCAGCGCCCCAAAAACCAATCTTGAATGTCTTCTTCATCTGTCGTACCTTTCGCATGCTTCAAATCGACTTTTCAAGCCGTTCTAAAAGTGGTCCAATGAAAGTCTCGCTCACATCCATTCCTAAATGGATCGACGGTTTGTTGGATCCATGGAAATCGCTCCCCGCCGACGTCAAGAATCCGAGCCGAAGTGCGAGGCGCGTAAACCCAATCGTCTCCTCAACTGTGTTGGCTTGATACACCGCTTCAACCCCATCGAGCCCCATTTCCTTCAGCCGCGCCAATTCTTTCGCCGCGTCTTCATATTCAATTCCCGTATCCGCCCACGCATTCTTCCAGAACTTCGGATGCGCCATCACCGCGAGGCCCCCCGCCGCATGCACAACTTGAAACGCTTCCTCCTGCGTCGGATGCCACCGCTCCTCATAACAGCGCGTTTCTTTCGGAGACTTCGCCGTCAAATACTTGTCAAACGCCTCCTTCGCCGTCCCCGCATACCCATGCCGCACAAGCCAATTTGCAAAGTGCGGCCGCGCTAAAACCTCGCCATGTGCATAGGATGCGATGTCCTCCGCTCCAATCTCAATGCCGATTTTCGCAAAGTTTTCGCGTATCTTTTCATTGCGCGCCCGGCGCCCTTCCAATACATTCGCCAAAAAAGCCTTCAGCCTCGCATCCTCTGTATCAATCCCAAGCCCCAACAAATGAAACTTATCAAACCCCTTCCCTGGCTCAATCGAAAGCTCAATCCCAGAAAAACGCCGCGCTTGATTCCGCGGCACTTCCGCCAAACGAAACTCATCCACCCCATCACAGTTGTCATGATCTGTCAACGCAATCGCGGAAAAATCTGCCGCGGCCACCGCAAGCTCCCGCGGCGCAAGCGTTCCATCACTCGCCGTTGAGTGAACATGGAAGTCAACTCTCACGAATTGCGCCCTCCAAAAGAGCCACCCATTCCTTCAATTTCGCTGCATTCGCACATTCAACAATCAGCCGCAAATAGGGTTCCGTGTTCGATTTACGCACATTCATCCAGCCGTCCGCATATTCAATCC
>CAVIVB010000127.1:0-5279 GCA_963645785.1 bacterium | reverse complement strand
GTGTGAAGGTGCGCTTGGCGCGGCGGAGGTTGTGGGGATGAAGGCGATTGAGGAATATGATTTGCATCCGCGCGGGGCACATGTGGATGATGCGCTTTCGAGTTTGGAGAGGATTATTGGGGCGGCGAGGGCGCGTGGGCCGAAGGTGTTTGCGGTGATTACGGGGTATGGTTCGAGCGGTGGGACATCGCGGATTAAGGCGTCGGTTTTGGCGGCGTGTGCGAAGTACAAACGGCAGAATCACATTCGTGGGTATCTCGATGGGGAGATGGCAGGGGACATGTTTTCCGCGGAGTTTATGGCGTTTCCGATGGCGTATGATTTGCCGGCGATGTATAAGAGGTCGCCGAATCCTGGGATTGTATTTATTTGCGTGTGATGGAGAAGGTTGAGCGAGAGGTGAGAATGGAGGCGGCGCCGCTGGCGGGTTTTAGCGATGCGCCGTGGCGGTTGATGTGCACGCAAGGCGGGGCGGATCGGACGTGGACGGAGATGGTCAGTGCCGCGGCGCTCGCGCATGGGTCGAGTCCGACACATCATTTGATGGAGACGATGGAAGGGGAAGGGCCGGTTGTGTGCCAATTGTTTGGCGCGAGGGAAGAGGATTTGGCAAAGGCGACGAAGGAAGTTTCGGAGTGGCGGTGTGCGGATGGAAAAAGATTTGCCGCGGTGAATTTGAATGCGGGTTGTCCGATGACGAAAGTGACGAAGTGTGGGGCGGGTGCGAAGCTGGTGGAAAGCCCGGGAAAGATCTTTCAGCTGTTGAAGGCGATGAAGGAGAATACGGACTTGCCGGTGAGTTTAAAGACGCGATTGGGACCCCATCCGAAGAAGACGAATATCTTCGAAATTGTGTCCGCGGCAGAGGTTGCGGGGGCATCAGAGGTGATTTTGCATGCGAGGTACACAAGTCAGATGCATGGTGGCGAAACGCATTTGGAAGTGTTGAAAGAGGTTGTCGAGAAAAATCGCATACCGATTGTTGGGAACGGAAGTGTGGTTGACAAAAAGAGTTTTTTGGCGATGGTTGCGACGGGTGTTTGCGGTGTGATGATTGGGCGCGCGGCACTCGGTGAACCGGGGATTTTTCGGAAACTCAAAACGGGCGAACCTTCATCAAACCCAATAAATACGCACCTTCGCGCACTGCTCGCGTTTCGAGATTACCTCGAAAAGAAGTACCCGGATGACCACATTCCGAGTGTGGATGGGTATGCGAGTTTGAAGATGAGGACGCATTTTTTTCGGTATTTTAGCGGGCGACCGGGCGCGGCAAAAATGCGCGCGGCGATAAATTCTATTCACACATTGAACGAAATATATGGTATAATTCAAGCCTATGGACAAGGAAGAGACATCTAAAGTCGACCTGGGAGCACTGGGTTCGTTTGGCTTCACGCCTGATTGGGCGAAGAAGGATGCGGGTGTAACGCTCGGCAAGGGCGCGACAAAATCGTCGCGTTTTGCGGAGGGCGTGTCGCGTGATGGCGACGGGCGTGGTGGGCCGCGTGCGGAGCGTAAGCCGTTCGTGAAGAAGTCGTTTGACCGAAAGGGGAGCGGCTTTGGAAAGGGCGGCGGCAAACCGAATTGGGAGAAGCTCAAACCGCTCGATGCCGAAGTGAAAGTGCTGCCAGAGACGAAGGCGCTAGGAACGATTATTCGCAAGTTGCAGAATGATTACCATGCGTACAAGCTGAAGGATCTTGCGTATTTCTTCTTAGACAATCCATCGTCTGTGTTGTTGAGAATCACGCCGAATGTGGAAGGCGAAAAGATTTATCAATGTAAGGCGTGTGGATTTGCCGCGCTGAATGAAGAGGATGTGGCGGCGCACATTTTGAATGCGCACTTGGGGGACTACTACGATTCGAAGGAAGTTGAGTGTGAGCCGCCGAAGGGGAACTTCAATTGTGTGGCGAAGTGTGGGCTTTCGGGTGTGTTGTTGGGGCCACCGAATGTGCATGAGTTCAACTCGATCGTAAAGGAAATGGTTCGCACGAAGTATCCGAACATGAGTGAGGAGGAATATCGTTCGCACATTGAGATGGTGCGTGATGCGGATGCGATTGAGCAATGGCGTGCGGGCGCGACGAAGCGGACGATTTTCACGGCGAAGGGCGCGGGTGAGGACGCGGCGATTCTGACGCGGGAACAAGCTGAGGGCGAATTCAAGCGGACGATTTTGGCGTCGCTGATGGATACGCCGAAGCATGCGCTTGTGACATTGGAGATGGCATTGAAGACGCCATCGAAGCCTTTGTTGTGGGCGGCGCGCGATGCGGTTGAGGCCGAGAAGCGTGCGCCGTATGGAATGTTGTTTGCATTGCGTGGTGCGTTCCATCACCGCAAGTTGCATTTCTTCCGTGCGAATGATCCGCGGGGGCCAGAGTTTGTGACGAATGCTGAATTGAAAGAGTTCGACATGGAGCATGCGATTCCGGAGCTTGTAAAAGTCGCGGCATTTATTGCAGAGCATCCGTGCGCGCCGAAGGTGGATATTGCGCCGGACGCGGAGACGGAGCAGCACTTGGTGTGGCTGGCGTCGACAGGGCATGTCGTGGCGTTTACGAATGGTGTTTTCTCGGCGGTGGAGAAGAATCCGAAGTATGGTCCGCAATGGCAGAAGAAGTGGAAAACGAAATCTGCCGAAGTGAAGCCTGCGGAGGAAACGAAGCCGGCAGAAAGTGCCGCGGAAGCGGTTGCGCCAGAAGCGCCTGCGCCTGTTGCGGAAAGTGCCGCGGCGCCTGTTGAAGCGCCTGTCGCGACCGAAGAACCTATTAAGAACGAAGAGAAGAAAGAAGAGACGAATGAAACTTCCAATCAGTTGGCTGAATGAATATGTGAAGGTTGATGATATCGACCCGAAGGAACTCGCCGAAAAATTGACGCGTGCGGGTTTGCAGGTTGAGTCGATTGAGACGGTGGGTGCCGCGCCGCTTGCAGACGATTTTGTCGTCGTCGAAGTTGTGGAATGCGAGATGCATCCGGACTCCGATCACTTGCATGTGTGCAAGGTTTCGGATGGCACGACGGAGTATCAAGTTGTGTGCGGGGCGCCGAATTGTCGTAAGGGGATCAAGACCGCATTTGCGAAGATTGGCGCGGTGATTCCGGATGGTGGGTTCAAGATTAAGAAGGGCAAGTTGCGCGGCGTTGAATCGTTTGGCATGTGCTGTTCTTATAAGGAATTGGGCTTGCCGGGCGGGCACGATGGCATCATTGAGTTTCCAGCGGAAATTGCCGCGGGCACGTTTGTGCGGGATGCGGTCGGCGGCGAAAAGCCGGAGGTCGTCTTCGATATTGAAGTGACGTGGAATCGGCCGGATGCGCTGAGTGTGATTGGGCTTGCGCGTGAATTTGGTGCGATTTTGCATCGCCCTGTGAAGGCGCCGGAAGTTGATTTTACGACGTGCGATGTGAAGGTCGAGGACGAGGTCAAGGTTGTTGTCGAGGACGCGGAGAAGTGCCCGCGCTACACGGCGCGCGTGATTACGTCCGTTGAAGATGGGCCTTCGCCAGATGTGATGCAGAAGCGTTTGGAGCTTTGCGGGATGCGTTCGCTTGGGTTGGTCGTGGACGTCACAAATTATGTGATGCTTGAGCTTGGTCAGCCGTTGCATGCGTTTGATCATCGCACATTGAAGGACCGCACGATCGTCGTTCGTGATGCGCACGAAGGCGAAGAAATGAAGACCTTGGATGGCGTGATGCGCAAGCTCGATCCCTCGATGTTGATGATTTGCGACCCGGCGAAGGCGAATGCAGTCGCGGGCGTGATGGGCGGCGAAGAAAGCGAGATTGCGGAAGGTACGAAGAGTGTGATGCTTGAATCGGCGCTCTTTGAATGCACGTCAACGAAGTTCACGGCGACGAAGCTGGGGCTAGCGACGGAAGCATCGTATCGTTATATTCGTGGGGTGGATAAGGACCTTGCGGATTTGGCGAGCCGGCGCGCGGCACATTTGTTGCAGAAGTATGGCAAGGCGCAAGTTGCCGCGGGCGTCGTTGATGTGGACAATCGCGTGTGGGCAAAAACTGCCGCGGGCGAGAAGGTGCTCAATTCTGATGTGACGCTCGACTTTGATCGCGCACGCCGCTTGATTGGTATTGCGATTGACAACGTGAAGATGGTGGAAATTCTTTCTTCGCTTGGGCTTGTGCCACGGTTGGAGAAGGGTGCGGATGTCGCGAAACTTTCTTCTATCACATTTGGTATCCCGAGTTGGCGTTATGATTTGACGCTTGAAGCGGACCTCGTCGAAGAAATCGCGCGTATTTACGGGCTGGATAACATTCCGGATACGATGCCATCGGCGCCGTCTGTTTCGACATTGGACGATGCGCCATTCCGTGCAAAGTGCCGCGTGCGCGAAATTTGCACCGCGCTTGGTTTCACCGAAGCAATGCACTATTCCTTCCTTTCCAAGAAGGAACTTGATGACTTTGATTCGCGTGCGGCGTCGGTTGAAAATCGCCTTGCGCTTCCGGATCCTGTTTCGGCCGAATACGGTTATATGCGCGACAGCTTATTGCCGCAGATGATGGATTCGCTCGGGCGCAATGCCTCGCACCAATTGGAGACGGCACTTCTCTTTGAGATGGGCAAGGTCTTCACGAAGGGGCCGGCTGAAAAGGAAATGCTCTCGCTCGGCTTTGTGGGGCCAGTTGGTCGCGAAGCCTTGCGGCGCCGCGTGGCGGTGACGGAAGAGGATGTGGTCCTTTGGATGAAGGGCGCGGTCGAGGAACTCATTGCGAAACTTCATGCGGGTCATCTTGAATTTGCCGCGGTCGATCATCCCGCCTTTGTGCCAGGTGCCGCGCTTGCCGTCAAATTGAATGGACGCGAGATTGGCGTTCTTGGTGCGCTCTCGGCGAAGCTTCGCCATCCGTATCGTTTGACGACGCAGATGGCCTTGTGCGAACTTGAGTTGAAGCCGCTCTTGAAGCGCACGGATGTGCTCGGGAAAGTTTCGGCCGTGCCGCAATTCCCGCTCGTGCGCCGCGATGTCGCAATCGTTGCGAAGAAGGAAATTTCGCATGAGACGATTGTGAAGACGATTCGCAAGAACGGTGGCAAGGAGCTCATCAATGTGACGCTCTTCGATACTTTCAAAGATTCTCGCGCCTATGCTCTCGAGTTCCGTGCGGCCGATCGCACGCTGACAGACGAGGAAGTGGGCAAGACATTCCAACGCATCGTCGACGCCTTGCGTGCAACGCCGGGTATCGAGGTGCGCGAAAGCTAAGGAGAAAGGATTTTAGACGACGTGGGTCCTGTG
>CAVIVB010000126.1:0-5280 GCA_963645785.1 bacterium | reverse complement strand
GAGGATGTGGTGCGTCCTGCGGCAGAACCTGTTGAGACGAATGGTGTTCGTGCGGCAGAATCGGTAAAGAAGGATTTTGTGGTGACGAATGTGGGGCCTATTTTGGTTCGGATTGATGGGAAGGATTTTCGTAAGTTGGATGTGGTGCGCAATGGGAAGGTGATGCTTGTTTTGAATATGAACAAGGCGCGGCGCACGAAGATTGGTAAGAAGGATTTCAATTATTTGTCGAAGTATTGCAAGGATACGGTGAGTCGCGAGGTTGGGCGTGCGGCGGTTCGTAAGTATGTGGAAGAGAATAAATTGGAAGCGAGTTCGAATGTGATTGCGAAGGTGCGGAAGGATTTTGCGCGGCGGTATGGGATTAAGTCGAAGAAGTTGAAGAGGTGGCATACGATAGATGATTTGAAGTATATGTTGGGGAAGAATGCGTATCGTGTGGATGAGGAGCTGGGTGCGCGGATTGATTATGTTGTGGCGACGAATGCGATGTTGAAGGCGCGGCCGATTGTGGTAACGGATGAAGATGTGCAAAAGCGGATTCAGAGTATCAAGGATTATAATGCGCGGGCTCTGGCGACGAATGTGGTTGTGTGGGCGAAGGCGACGAATGTATGGAATGAGGTGATGGCGAACACGAATCAATTTGAGGAGTTGGCGAAGAAGTATAGTGAGGATGAATACATTTCGTCTGGATGTGAATGGGGGATGTTCACGCGGGATTTGTTGTCGGACGAAGAGGCGCTTGGGAAGTATTTGCCGACGATGAAGGTTGGGGATATTACGCCGCCGATTGAATCGGATGGTGGGCTTGCGATTGTGCGGATGGACGAAAGTGATGATCCGAAGAACTTGTCATTTTCGCGAATCTTTTTCCGTTTGCCGATGTTCTATGATGAAGAGACGGCAGATGAAGCGCGGCAGAATTTGGTTGAGGAGAGGACGAAGGATGAGATTGGTGAGACGTTGAAAGCGTATGCGGCGAAGTTGAAGGTTGAATATCCGGATGGGACGAATGTGCTTGCTGGTGTGAAGGGTCCGATTGTGAGTCCCAAAGAGTTAGAGGAGTGTGACAAGTAATTGATGCTGGCGATTCCAATTTTGATGGCATTTACGTATTTCGGCGGGACGTTTGAACCGTCGTGGACGAATGCACCATCGAAATCGAGGATTTATCCGGTTGGGTATAGTTCGGTGTATCGGATGGTAAAGCCGGATGGGAGCGCGGCCGTTTTTCGATTGAAGGGGGATGTGCTTGTTGGGGATCGGCCGTGGGTTGGGACGAAGAATAAGAATCGGATTGATATTTGGACGGATCCGACGATCATGGGTGGGAAGGTTCGGACGGGATATACGTTTATTAGTGGGCAGTTGCGGCATATGGAGATTGATGGGAAGGGGTATAATTTTCCGGGTGGCGCGGCGTTTGGTGAGGGTGCATTTGAGAAGATGTATCCGGAGAAGAAGGCGCGGTCGTGGGAGAAGGGATCGGCTGGGGATATTTGGAAGAAGGATGGCGGGCGGCTGCGGTTGTGGTTTGCCAATCCGAATAGTGCGGGGCTTTTATTGGCGGAAGTATTTCTTTTGTTGGCGGGGATTTTTGCGGTTCCGAAGGTGCGCGATTGGGTTTTGAAGGGGACGTGGGCGCGGAAGGTGTGCGTGTTTGGCGTGGGAGCGGTCGCGGCCGTTTTGGCATTGTATGGGGTGTTGAAGACGGGTTCGCGCGGGGCGTTAGTTGGGCTTGGCGTGGGTGTTGTGTGTCTGATGGCGGCGTATGCGAAAGTGCTTTTCACGAAGCGTGGGATTTTGTGGATGCTCGTTGGGGTTGTTCTTTTTGTTGGGGCGATTTGTGTGAGTGGGCAAGGCGCGCGGCTTGTGCAGACGTTCCAAAAGATTGATGCGGGGAATATGTTGCGGTTGAAGGTTGCGCGTGCGGCGACGGAGATGTTGGCCGATGCTCCGCAAGGTTGGAGGGGGGGCGAAGTGCCGGCGCGTGGCGCGTGTTTGAATTGGTATTTGATGGATGAAGACCATATTATTCGGACGCACTTGATGACGGTGACGGAGCTTGGTTGGGCAGGTGGGTTTGCGTATTTCTTGGGATGGTTTTTGTTGATGGGTTTGGGGGCGCGTGAGATGGGGCGTGGCAATCCATTGGTGATGGCATTTTTCGCGGCATTTTTTGTGTCGGGGTTTTTGAATCCGGTGTATCGTGATTGGGAATTGTGGGTGTTGCCGGGGATGATTGCGGTTGGATGTTTGCTGAGCGGGAAGAAGAGTGAGGGCTGGAGGAAGGCGCCGCAATTTGTGGGGGGCGCGATTGTGTGCGCGGGATTGGTGATGGCGTCTCTTGTGGCGTGCGGGAAATATTTGCCGCGGAAGCAAGCGGTGAGAGTGAAGGCGGATGGGGCCGCGACGCTTGTGAATGTGAAGGATGGGAAGCCTGCGATTTGGGTTGTGGAAGATGCGGTGGTATTGGGTGGATTTGGTTTTCCGGGGCGCGAGATTGTGATGAGGATGAAGAAGGATGCTGAACTTTCGATGGGGTATGTGTATGATGTGAAAGATTTGCCGAAGGAAGTCGAGACGTTGGTGTTGTCGGGGCGGGCCGCGGCAGATTATTTGAAGCTGATGGATGAGGCGGGCGCGGCACCCTGTGTGGCGAAGCGGATTGTGTTTGTGTCGCCGATGGCGAAGCCGGAAGATGTGCCGGATGAATTGTTGCGGGTGCTGGATGTGGATGTTGAATGGCATGTTGGGTCGCTTGCGGTTTTGCGGGCGATGGAAGATTATCAAGAAAAGTGCGGGTGGGTTTATATCCATCCTGGGTGCGAGTTGTATCTGCCGAATTGGATTCAGATCGCACAGAAGAAGAATCGGATTTCAATTATACAAAAAGGATAACAAGTCCATAAAGTCAAACAAAGAAAAGAGGAAATACAAATGAAACTCAAGACAATTCTCGCGGGTCTCGCTTTGATGGGCGGCCTGGCAAGTTCAGCTGCGAGCGACCCGATGGGTGCCGTGGATACGGTGACGCCGGGTGTGTGGTGTAGCAACTTTACAGACGCCAAAGAGTATGCGGATAAGAACAATATTCCGATGTTGGTTTTTTGGGCGAATCCAGGCTGTTCGCAGTGCGCGAAGTTGGAGTCGGCTTGCAAGAGCAATGACTTCAAGGAATGGATGGAAGAGACGCAGATGATTTTCGTGTTTGGCTATGGCACGAGTAGTGCGGATATGAAGGCGTGCAAGGAATTTGCTAAGAATGAATCGAAGGCCTTTCCGTATATGGTTATTTATTGGAAGCAGAATACGGCTGGCGAGGAAGTCTTGCAGAGGTTTACGGGGCGCTCGGGCAAGATGCTTGGTGTAAGCAAGAGCTTGGGCCTTGATGAACAGTTGATGACGGCGGCGAGTTTGTGCTTGTTGGACTGGGATCCGGATGGTAGTTCGGTGACGCCGACTCCGACTCCGACACCGACGCCAGATCCTGATCCGACGCCGGCACCGACGCCAGGGATTACGTACACGGCCAGCGACGTGAGCGTGGCGTATGATGGTAAGGCGCATGGGATTAGCGTTAAGGTGACGAGCCCGAGTTCGGTTGTGGTTGAATATGCTGAAAGCGTGAATGGTTCGTGGGGCACCGCCCCGTTGACGTTGACGGGTGCTGGGAGCAAGACGGTTTACTATCGCATCTCGGCGGATGGTTGCGAAACAGTGACGGGTTCGAAGACGGTGACGATTGCCAAGCGTGAAGTGACGTTGAAGAGCGCGAGCGCGACGAAGAAATATGACGGCACGGCATTGACGTCCAAGAATGTGACGATTTCGGGTGATGGTTTTGTTGGTACTGATGGTGTGACGTGGGAAGTGACGGGTTCGCAGACGGAAATGGGTTCGTCGAAGAACACCTTTACGTATGCGCTCAACAATGGGACGGATGCGGCGAATTATGATATTGAAGTGGTTGAAGGAACGTTGACGGTGATGGCAGCGCAGGAGGAAGTTGATGCATCGAAGGTGTACAACAAGGCGCGTTCGTTCACGACGGTGATCTCGGGTGAGGATGGATATGTTGGGACGGCGACGCTCAAGATTGGGCGGATTAATTCGCGCAAGGGCACGGTCAAGGTGAGTCTTTCGGGATCGCTTTTCTCGGGCAAGAAGGTCTCGGCGAGTGCAACGTTGGAGCCGGATGAATATGGCACGATTGAGGGGACGTTCAAGTTGGCGTCGTCGCTTGGTGGTGCGATGGATTTTGAGCTGACGTATGACTCGGACGAGAAGGCGTTTGCGTTTGCCGGTGCAAATGAAATGTACGTGGTTGAGATGGGTGAGGTTCAGCTTGGCGGAAGCTTTGAAACGAATGAACTTTCGTTTTCGGCAGAGGCTGATGTGGAATTGCCAAATGATGATTATAGTTTCGTCGTGGACATGCCGATGGGTGAGCCGGTGTATGTGAAGGGCGGAACGAAGCTTTCGTGTGGTAAGGCCGCCTCCATTTCGTACAAGAAGGTGGATGGCGAATATGAGTTGTCGGGCACGGACAATGAGAACCGGCCGAATCTCCCGGGATTGAAAATTTCGTATAACTCGAAGACGGGTGTGTTCAAGGGCTCGTTCACGGTGTATGCATCGAACGAAGGTGCGACAGAGAAAAAGCCGACGTTGAAGAAGTATAAGGCTTCGTTCTCGGGTCTTGTTATTAATGGTAGTGGCGTGGGCGTTGTGACGATCAAGGTCGGCAAGGTGACCTACTACGGCACATGCTCGCTTGACTAAGAGAAGAAATAGGACCAAACAAACAAAACAAGGGTGTTCGGAAAATGAAATTGAAGTCGATTCTGGTTGGGGCCGCACTCGCGCTTTGCGCGGGTGTTGGCCTGCGGGCGTTCGCGGCGGGCAATCCAATGGATGCTGTGGATGCGGTCACGCCGGGCGAGTGGTGCAGCAATTTCACCGCGGCGAAGGCTTATGCGGATGAGAAGAATGTTCCGATGTTGATTTTCTGGGCGAACCCGGGATGTTCGCAGTGCGCGAAGTTGGAGTCGGCTTGTAAGAGCGATGATTTCAAGGCGTGGATGAAAGAGACGCAGATGATTTTCGTGTTCGGCTACGGTACGGGTAGCGCAGATGCGAAGGCGTGCAAGGAATTCGTCAAGAATTCAACGAAGGAATTTCCGTACATGGGGGTTTATTGGAAGTCGAATACGTTGGGGAACGAAGTTCTTGAGAAGTTCACGGGGCGCTCGGGCAAGATGCTTGGTGTAAGCA
>CAVIVB010000125.1:1533-5298 GCA_963645785.1 bacterium | reverse complement strand
CGGAGTGCGCAATATCATACGCAAACGCTTCCCAACCATCCGCCTGCGCGGCACTTTTCTCCAATCGATTCTGACGATAATCCGCCTGCGCCAAACCCCAACGCGTCCAATCGCAGAAGTCATCCGTCTTCGAGAAGAAGCTAATCTGGAACGTGTCAAACGGCTGATTGAGGAAGATCTGATTCGTGCCCCACAGCATCGGCCGATTCTTGCCGAGCACCGGCTTCGCGCCCTCAAACGTTTCCACCTTCGCGGCAAAAGTAAAGGTGTTATAATCAAGCCCATCAAACGCAACCGGGAAACGCAACAAGCACCGCGGACCCTTCGTCAACTTGATCTGCACCGCGGGTACTTCCTCGCCCGCAACCTTCGCCTTCACATACTTGACTTCATAGCCACCATCATTTTCCTTATCAAGCTGCGGCCGCAATTCATACGTATTCGGCAACGCCTTCTGCGAATCTGCCGCGCCAATCCCACGCGCATACGCATAAATATCAGGAATGCATTTCGCCGCGGTCAGCGGCTCATCCGTCCCAAACACATTGTCCTTACGCGTCCAACGCCGCGCCGGCAAATCCGTGAAACGTGCCTTCGGCGCGGGCCGCTGCAAATGAAGGTCAATAATATCAAAGACCTGCTCAAAATCTGCCGCGGTCGCAGCCGGCGCTTCAAAGGTAATTTGGTCGAGAATAGCACCTTGTTTCGCGGCAATCTTAATCGCACACGTGACGAAGCCGTTCGCGTCCGGCGTCCCCTTCGCAACCGCGCGGCCACCCACGCCACGACCCCCAATACTCACCGAAAGTTCATTGCCCGCATTGCGAATCTTCGTCGCCTTCACGCGGCAAACAAGCCCCGTAAATTGCGTCGCATCAAGATTCAACTTGCTAATCGCTACACGCCGAAAGGCCCCATCCTTTTCCGCATCAAGTGAAAATGAGCGCGCCGATTTATTCCGATTCGTATCAATCAATCCAACAGCAATTTCCTTCTCAATCTTCTCCATCGGAATCGGCCGAATCCGCAGCGCCAATGTATACGCCCCATCAATCTTCATCCAATGATACTCCGGCACACGCACATTCGGCGTATAGCGCGCAATCTCGCGCACTGGCAATGCGTCCGTCGGCGGCGCGTAATAGTCCGTCACATAGGCCGCATCCGGCATCGTACCAAGATCAGCCGACGGCTCAGGCACAGGAATGCGGATGGGCGGCGCGGCAAAAAGCGAAAGCGTCGTCACCACCGCAGCAGTTGCGCAAAGAGTTGCGCGCATACATTGTAGGTTCTTCATTTCAGTTTTCCTTCTTTCTTATTTCGTGATACGTTCAAAATGAGGCAAACGCGCGAGCGGCACATTCGCAAGTTCAAGCACCTTCGGCCCTGTATGGACCGCGCCCAAATCATCGCGCCACGTGCCACGCGGCAAACGAATCGTCACCGAATCATCCGCCTTCACAACCGGCGCCACAAGCCACCGCTCGCCCAACATAAATTGTTGCAAACACGCGTCAAACCCTTCGCCCGGAAATTCATATTCCATCGCGCGAATAATCGGCTCGCCCGTCTTCGCCGCATGCCGCGCCAACCGCAAAATCTCCGCCGCAAACTTCGTATGCAAAACCGCCGCGTCACGACAAATCCCCAACTCCTCCTTCGTCAACACACGCCACGGCGCCGCCGAAAATTGCATCATCGGCATCAACGCCTGCACCTGCGTCGAGCGAATAAACAACTTGTGGTCAACGCCTTTCTCAAATCCGCCCGAAAACGTCCCGCCTCCAATCATATCCGGACACACAAACGGACACCCCATCAAACCCGCGGCAATCATGTCCGGCACGAGAAGCCGCAAATCGTTCCACGTATGCGACTTATCCTGCAGCCGCACCACAAGCGCCTTGCCACCAAACTTCCAGCCCGCACGCATCTCATGAAACGGAAAGCGCAACGCAAAGTCACCCCACAGCCCCGTGTAATCACACGGCTGCACGCCCTTCGGCAAAAATTCGCACTTCTCCGCGGCAGGTTGCCTCAAGATACATTCCGCATCCGTAAAATCAAACTTGTACCCATCAAACCCAGCCTCCGCCATAAACGCCTTATAGCGCTTCTCCAACTCATCCCACGTCCCCCGATCAAACAAATTCAAAAGCCCGCTCGTCCACAGCCCAAAATAATACGTGAACCCCGCCGGCTTCCCATTCGCGCGATTCAACACAAACAAATTCTTCTTCACGCCCTCCGCATAAAACTCGCACTCCCGCGCAATGTACGGCGTCGTCCACAAAAGCGTCTTGAACCCCTTCTCATGAATCTTCTTCAAAAGCCCCTTCATGTTCGGAAACAACTTCGTGTTGAACGCCGTATCCCCATATCGATTCGTCGGCGCCCACCCATCATCAATCATGAATACGCCGCACGGAATTTGATTCGCACAAATCGCATCCACATAATCGGAAATCATCTTCTCGCCATTGCCCACCATCAAACTTTCCACCCACGTATTGAATTGCGGCTTCGTGAAGAAAATCTCTTCCGGCATTTTTCCCGATGGAGGAAAGTACGCCTTCGACGCCGCACAAAAAGCGCCGCGCAACGTCTTCTCCGCCGCCTCTCTCACCTGCACCTTCCCGCCCTTCACATACAACACCCCATTCGTGAACGCATACGCAAACGGCGCCTCCGACCAAATATAACGCCCACGCGACGAAACAAACAACGGCGCCGTCGGATTGCAATAACTCATCGTCGCCAAATCCCGCTCTGGAATCGTCACATACGGCTGATCACTTCCATAAAACGTCGTCGCGCCCCACCACTTCTCACCTGGTAAAGGCTGCACAACATCCGCCTGCACCGCACACGCGACCAAGCCCAACGCCAACACAATCTTCTTCATTCTGCTTCTCTGCCTAATGTTCATACCCTATATTATACCATATTCCCGCCCAACTCTCAACCCCAAAAATCCTCCGTTTGGGGGGCGAGCAAAAGGAGACTCTTCGGCTTCGAGCCTCCTTTCGGTCAAATGACGCCTCTAAAATGGTCGACTCTCCCTGAGAAGATGGTTCGATTCCAGCCTCTCTTTGGTTCAATTTGCCTACCGTTAAGGAATTTGACCATGGTCAAATTTAAAACCGACCATGGTCAAATTCCTAAGATACCCCCATTCGTACCCATAAAAACCCCTTCGCCCACCCAAAGAAACCCCTTCTCCCAACCATTTTCTCCCCCTAAAACTGCCGCGCGCCCCCAGTAAAGCACCCCTTCCGCGGCACTTTCACCGCGGATTATCTTTGGCCTACGAGTGTCGCTTGGGCAAGTGAGAGGAATTCGTCTTCGTCGAGGATTCGAATGGAGCTTCCCACTTCTTGAAGCTTGCGCGCTTCTGCTACCTTTCTTGTTTTACAAGCGTCTGGCGGCATACCAAGGACAACACAGAAATCGGTTGCACGCGAAACGGCAGTCTTGAGATTGCCGCCAAGTTTGCGGACGACTTGTTCTGCGTCTTTGCGCGAGATGACGCGCCCCTCTTCGGTGATAACGATGTTTGCCGAAGTAAGCGTCGTAAAAGGATGTTCATGAACATAAGCCCAACGCGCTAAGTAGCCCTGGGGAACATCCTTGAGAATTGCTTGGAAATCTTCTGGAATCTGAATAGGCGAAGAATAATTTTTCGCCATGGGACGTTTTGTTGCAGATGAAAATTTAGACCGATTTGAAAAGATGTCGGGAAGTTCTTCTTTGTAAGTTGGAAGA
>CAVIVB010000125.1:0-1523 GCA_963645785.1 bacterium | reverse complement strand
GAAGTTCAATGAGAAGGTCCGATTCTTGAACGGTGATAATGCCATCTGCGAGGACATCATCAACAAGAACAGCCATATCTTGAAAGAGTTTTCCCTTGTCTTGGATTGAATCAAGGAAGTGTTGAAGCTGGTAAGCTTCTGTCTCCTCAACAACGCCATCCGCGACAATTTCTTTGATGAGAGAAGTAAACGAATCAATCCAGTTAGAATCGCTTGTTAGAACTTGCTCGATTTCGTTGTGCTGTGCGGTCAAGGCGAGAAAAACTTGGGCGCATTGCTCCGCGTCAAAAAGTGCATCGTGATGTGTTTGGTAAGGAATGTTCAGATGGTAGGCAACGGTTGGAAGTTTGTAGTTGGGGAGTCCTGGCAAATAGTCGCGTGCAATTCTATAGGCATCAACAAAATTAATTTCATGCGCGAGCGAAAGATTATAATATTTCTCGAGCTCATTGAAAACGCTAGAATCAAATGGACTATAACTGATAACGGGCAATGTCTCAAAGTCATGGCGCAACTCTTCAAATATGACATCAAAGGTTGGAGAGTTTGCCGTCATAGCAGGCGTGATACCATGAATACGGATGTTAATTGGCGCGTAATCTCCGACTGGTTTGATAAGATAGGATTGTCTGGAAACAATTTCACCATTTATGACTTTGACGGCGCCGAGCGAACAAGCGCTAACACGCTTAGGATTTGCGGTTTCAAAGTCAATCGCGAGAAAAGAATTATTCATGCGAGGTCTCCTGTTTTGTAGCGATTGAATTCTTACCGTAGAAAACTTTGCCGTTCAAAAGATTCTTACGATATTGGCAAGCACGAAAGTAAAAAGGATTTATATGAAGACAGTGTTTTGCATCCGAGCATTCTAAATACTTGTCGCAACAACCGAACGACGGCATGGTAGGAGTATAGTTTGCAATCTTGTATTCAATGAGATGCCTAAAGTAGTCTAGGGTGCTTGAATCATTAAGACTCAATGTGATGATATAGCCGCTCAAGTTTCCTTTGTCGAGTTTCTCTTTTATTTCAACAGGGTTCTTGGGGTGGCAGCAATCATAAGTTCCAATGTTAGCCGAAACAACAACGCACTCTGATTCTTTTATACGCGACCCCTTTTCTTCAATGCGAAGAATCGTTGTTGCAATCAATTTATCTTTCCCATTTTCTTCTGTAAAAGGAAATGGGATTTCATTCAAAGTTAGGGAATAATTTATCTTCCCACTTTTAGGCGTGTTCTTTTTAACCTTGAAGAAGTTTGAAGGAAATTGAAATTGCGCGGCAGTTTGATCGCCAAATTCTTGAATCTCCTTCAAAAACAAATCGAATAAAGATGGAGACCTACTTTCAAAAAGATCATTTGATTCAAACATTGTTTTGATCCTTTCATGCGATCAACTTTTAGAAAAGATATTCGTTATGAATAAATGCCGCGGCAAAAATCTGCCGCGGAAAGATACTCTTTAGAGTTCTGTCACATCGCAGGGCTTCATCATCACACGCTTCGCGGCACTCCCTTCTTC
>CAVIVB010000124.1:0-5405 GCA_963645785.1 bacterium | reverse complement strand
TAAATACCCCTTCGCCCACCCAAAGAAACCCCCTCCCACGACCATTTTCCCCCTCTCTTGTCTCCACAAAATCTGCCGCGCCCCCCAGTAAAACAAGCCATTCACAACACTTCTGCCGCGAGGACCGATACGTACCTCCACATGGGGACTCACAGTCCACGGACGACTTCTCGGTCGTCAAAAGGGTATTTCACACCTTTAATCTCTTGCGTCGTTTCGTGTCCCTTGCCGCAAATGAGGACGACATCGCCTTCCGCGGCGCTTTTTACCGCAGCCAAAATGGCGGCGTGGCGGTCGGGTTCAATTTGTGTAGCCGCTCGTTTCGTTTCAGGGATGCCCACCAAGATTTGACGAATGATTTCATTGGGGTCTTCCGAACGGGGATTGTCACTTGTGACGACAAGGCGGTCCGCAAGCTTGGCACACGCTTCGCCCATCAAGGGACGCTTCATGGGATCGCGGTCGCCGCCTGCACCAAAGACGACCCAAAGCTGGCCGCGTGTAAAACCTTTTGCCGCGGTGAGAACTTTCTCGAGTCCATCGGGCGTATGCGCGAAGTCGACATAGACCTTGGCCTTCGTCGCCGCGCAGGGAACATATTCGAGCCGTCCCCAACGCGGTTTCAAAAGCGGGATTTTTTCCTGAATTGATTCGTGAGGGACGCCGGCGGCCTCAGCCAAAACTGCCGCGGTCAGGACGTTTGATTCGTTGTAATCGCCGACGAGTTGGAGGCCCGTCAAATCGAACGTGGGCTCCTTGCGTGTGACGGGAATGATGCGGGGACCGTGGAGCGCGCGGCAGGCTTCGAGCATTTCGTGGCCATAGCCACCATCGAGGCAAACGACGTATGGCGCGTTCTTGGGCATGCGCCGCGCGAAGTCAAGTTTCACGTCGAAGTAGGCTTCCATCGTCTTGTGATAATCGAGATGGTCTTCGGAAAGGTTCGTGAATGCGCCGCCCGAAAAGATGGTGTCGCCTGTGCGATGTTGATGAATCGCGTGGGACGAAACTTCCATCACGCAATCGTGCGCGCCATTCGCTTCCATCTCCGCAAAGATGGCATGGAGTTGGTCAAGGGGCGGTGTTGTGTAGCCCGTATAAAAGCGCCGCGCAAGTGTGTTGACTTCAACGGTCGTGATGTATGCGGCGTTCAAGAATTCGGCGAGAATCCACGTTGTGGTCGTCTTGCCGTTTGTGCCGGTAATGCCCCACGTGCGCATCAATCGCGGACTCCCTTCCATTCTTCGAAGCGCTTCTTGGCAAGGGCTTTATACTTCGCGTCGCCCGCGCCATTCACAAAGGGGTCGATTGAAATTCCGCCGCGCGCGGCAAACTTGCCGTAGACTTCCATGTACTTGGGCTTCATCAATTTGAAGAGGTCATTGTAAATGATGTTGATGACATCCTCGTGAAAATCGCCGCGGTTGCGGAAGCCGAAGAGATAGAGTTTGAGAGATTTCGATTCCACCATTTTCTTCGAAGGGATGTAGCGAATCGTGACGGTCGCGAAATCGGGCTGACCCGTCTTGGGGCAGAGCGTCGTGAATTCGGGCGCGGTGAATGTGACCCAGTAGTCGCGCTCCGGATGTTGGTTTGCGAATGTGTCCAACAGCGCGGGATTATATTCCATTGGCACGCGAACAGTCTTGCCAAGGACGGAAAGTTTTTCAAGGTCTTTTCTCATGATGCTTGTTCTCCATTAGGTGTTGTAGAGCGCGGCAAATTGATTGAGCCGCACGGAAGTTTCGATGGCGTCGTTGCCGATGTAAGAAGAAATAGAAAAATCCTTCGCACCTTTGGCCGCGGCAAATTCATCCATCCACGCGCCCACCTTGCGCTGATAGCCAGGAACAACATTGACGGGCGAAAGCGTTGCGGTCGGGAACGTGGCATAATCGGCGAGCACATTCAAGACGGCGTAGGCATTGGCGCCAAGGTCGGCAAAGTAGGCATCGCGGCGAGCCGTGATCGCGCGAATCATATTGAGGATGGCCTCGCGTTGCTTGGCCGCGCGTGGCGCTTGATAGCGTTCAAATTTCTCTTGCGGAAAATGAATGTTGAACACCTTGCAAAAGAGCGGCAAGCACCACGACTTTTCCATCTTGAACGCATGCAACGCCTTGAACTTCGCCATCGCCTCCTTAATATGGAGCGCGGCAGAATTTGGCGCCGCATCGAGGATAAGCGCATTCAAGGAAGTGCCGCGGCAAAGCCCAATTTCATAATGCGCCGAACGCATGCGGTTGTACGAATTGATGATGCGAATGAAAAGGTGCCACGGGTCTTTCGCAAACGGCTCAAACACACTCGCGCGATGAATCAAATCAATAATGCACGTCGCACGCGATTTGGGCATCACCAAGTTCGCACAGCGAAGTTCGCTCAACGAACAATTGAAAACCTTCTCCGCAATGGACGCGGCCTCGTGATAGGCGTCTTCATTCGTGACAAGCTTGTAGCTCGTCGAAACACTTGCAAAGACATGCCCCGCTTCCGCATCCACAATCGCGCGAATCCCTGGAATTGGACAGTATCGCGACCGCGGCGATTTTTGCCGCGTCACGACTTCGCCCCCAAACAAATCGGGCTGACGAATGATTTGATAATCCTTCTTGAAGGCCAGCTTGCACACTTCAACGGGGAAGAATGCGTCGTCCAATTTCGGTGCCGTCCAATCACGATGGAACTGCATACTCATGATTCCTCCTTCTTAGTTTCGTCCAATCTGCGCCAAATGCAAATGCGCGTTTTACCATACGTGCGGTCGCGCAAGAGGTCCCAGCCAGGCGTCTCTTCCGCCTTTTGAACCGCCGTCATCTCCGCGATAAAAAGTCCATCGGGTCGCACCACATTGCGCGCGGCCAACGTCGCCAAAACGGCCGCGTAGCCACGCTCCTCCCCAAGCGCATACGGCGGGTCGGCAAACACAATCGTGTAGCCCTTCCCGACATACGTTTCAATCCAGCGATAGGCATTGGCGATCACAATTTCGCCGCGCGATCCAACCCTCATCGCCGCCACATTCCGCGACAAAACCGCCGCGTGATTTCGGCTCGCTTCGACAAACGTAACATGTGCCGCGCCGCGCGAAAGCGCCTCCAATCCAACCGCGCCCGACCCCGCAAACAAATCAAGAAAAACTGCCGCGCCCAACTCCGGTTGCAAAATCGAAAAGAGCGATTCCCGCACGCGATCTTGCGTCGGGCGTATCGCATCCGACTTTGGCACCAGCACGGTGCGCCCACAAAATTCGCCGCCCGTAATTCTCATTTCTTCGCCTTCATAAATTCTGCATACCCGCGATTCCGCAGCTTGCACGCCGGGCATGTCCCACAGCCCGTCCCCGGAATTCCATTGTAACACGTGAGCGTCTTTTCGCGAATCAAATCAAGAATCCCCAGCTTGTCCGCCATCGCCCATTCTTGCGCCTTCGTCTTGTGAATGAACGGCGTCACGATATGAATTGGATAATCGAGCGCGAGGCGAATCGTCTTTTCTTGCGAACGAATAAATGCCGCGCGACAATCCGGATACCCCGAAAAGTCCGCTTCCGAAACGCCCGTGTAAATTTCCGTCGCGCCCAGCCCCTTCGCCCACACGCTCGCCGCAAGCAAGAAAAACGCATTGCGCCCTTCCACCACCGTCGTCGGACACTTCGACCCCTTCTTGCGTTCAATCTTGATATCCTTCGAAAGGAGCGCATTCGTCGTCAAATGCTTATAGAAGTCGAGCGCGATGATTTTGTGCTCACGAATGCCGAAGTGCCGCGCAAGCCCCTTCGCAAACTTCGTCTCGAGCTGATGCCTCTGCCCATACCGAAACGTAATGGCCGCGACCTTCGCCGCGCCCCATTTCTTCACGGCCAAAGCCAGCGCCGTCGCCGAATCTTGACCACCCGACAACACCACCACCGCCTTCAAACTCTGTGCGCACTTTTTCATGCCCCATATTATACCATAATTTCCGATAAATTGGAACTCCCATTTTCTCCGAAAATATGGTATAATATACGACCATGAACACGCAACAGATTCCTTCGGGCGAAATGGGCCCCCTTCCGTTGCCGACAATTCGTCGGTATCCGGTCTACCTTCGTGCTATCAAAGCCAAACTCGCAGGCGGCGAAATGAGCGTCTCTTCGGCCGTCCTCGCAGAAGAACTCGGGCTCGATCCCGTCCTTGCGCGTAAGGACCTCGCGATGGCCGGCGTCCCCGGTCGCCCACGCCGCGGCTACCCCGCGAAAGAATTGTGCGAAGCCATCAACCGCGCACTCGGTTGGGACAGCGCGACCGATGCCGCGCTCATTGGCGCCGGCTCCCTCGGCTGCGCCCTCCTCGGCTATTCCGGTTTCGAAGAACAAAATCTTTCCATCACCGCAGCCTTCGATGCAGATGACCTCCTCGTCGGCCGCACCGTCCACGGCGTCAAAATCCGCCCCATGGATGAAGTCCACCGCATCATCAAGCAGCTCCACATCGAGCTCGGCATCTTGACCGTCCCAGGCGACGCCGCGCAAGAATGCGCCGAATACCTCATCGACGCCGGCATCCGCGGCATTTGGAACTTCACGAATTGCCCCTTGAATGTCCCCAAGTCCGTCACCGTGCAAAATGTGGACCTCGCCCAATCCTTGGCCGTCCTCTCGCACGTCATCGCGCACTCCCGCCGCGGCAAACGCTAATCCCCCAAATCAACCATCAACCATGAAAGTCCTCCTCATCAACGGCAGCCCGAAACCAAATGGTAACACCTTCATCGCCCTCAATGAAGTCGCCCAAACGCTCACGCAAGAAGGTATCGAAACGGACCTCGTCCACGTTGGCAATCAGGCCATTCATGGTTGCATCGCCTGTGGCAAGTGCAAGGAACAAGGCGCTTGCGTCTTCAATGATTTGGTAAATGAGGTCAATAAGAAGTTCGCCGCCGCCGATGGCCTTGTCATCGGCTCGCCCGTCTACTACGCCTCGCCCGCCGGCACGCTCATCTCATTCCTCGACCGCCTTTTCTATTCGGCGCCCTTCGATAAGAGCATGAAGGTCGGCGCGGCAGTTTCCGTCGCACGCCGCGGCGGAACTTCCGCCACCTTCGATGCCCTCAATAAATACTTCACCATCTCCAATATGCCCATCGCCTCCTCCCAATATTGGAACAACGTCCATGGCCGCACCCCAGGCGAAGCCGCACAAGATGCCGAAGGCCTCCAAACCATGCGCCAGCTCGCACGCAATATGGCCTTCCTCATTAAGAGCATCCAACTCGGAAAAGAGGCGTTCGGCTTGCCCAAACACGAACCTTGGGCGCCCACCAACTTCATCCGCTAACACCACCCAAAAACACTCATCTTCCGCGGAAATCTGCCGCGCTCCCCCACCCCTTCAGCCCACTCCTCCCATACATTTAGCCAA
>CAVIVB010000123.1:0-5484 GCA_963645785.1 bacterium | reverse complement strand
CCCAAACGCTGTTCCAACCCCTTCATCGCCTTCGGCGCGTAATCCTCCATCGCCTTCGACACGCCCGCCTCAATGTCAGCCTCGCTCTTGCCCTTCGCCTTCATGTGCTCCAAGCGCTCCAAGCCCGTCATCAAAACTGCCGCGACCGGACCCTCCGTCTCTTCGCACGCCGCCTTCGCCTTCCCAATATCACCCGCGGCAACAGCCTCGCGCACCGCCGCGCGAACCTTCACAGGATCACACTTCGATGCCGCACGAAACGCCCTCACGCGATCGATCACAACCGCGAGTAGCCCAATCGAGCACGCCAACAACGGCAGCATCATCCAGCCGCCATCCATTAAGTAACCCATCATAGATGTAGTATCTCCTTCTTCTGTTTAGAATCGAATGTCGTGTATTATACCATATTCTCGCCCAACATGCAAGGGGGTAATCCAAAAAAGTTAAATTTCTGCCGCGCCCACCATCCCCCGCCCCGCTTAGGCCAACGTAGCGTGGTACTCTTGCAAGGTGCAAACCGCCGTCTCGCCCAGCGGCCCGTCCTCCGCCAAGCCCGCCACCGCCGCACGAAACCCGGCGAGCGTCGTCGTCAAAGGCACCCCCGCACGAATCGCCGCGGTCCGCAAACGTATGTTGTCCTCCGTCGCCTCGCGCCCATATTCCGCCGTCGAAACAATCCAACTAACCGCACGCGCCTTCAACAAATCAATCGCATTCGGCCGCCCACGCGAAATCCGAAAGATGGCCTTCGACGGAATTCCCTTCTCCCACAGCTTCGTCGATGTGCCGCGCGTCGCGTAAATCCCATACCCAAGCCGCGTCAATTCTGCCGCGAGCTCCACGCCCTCATCCTTGTCCTCATCCCGCAGCGAAAGAAAAATCTCACCCTTCTTCGGAAGCGGACTCCCCGCGGCAATTTGACTCTTGAAATACGCGAGCTCTGGATCCAAATCAAGCGCCATCACTTCGCCCGTCGACTTCATTTCAGGTGACAGCGCAATCTTCGCCCCCGGGAACTTGACAAACGGGAAGACCGCCTCCTTCACACAACTATAAGGAAGAGTAACCTCTTTCGTAAAGCCAATATCCTGCAACTTCTCGCCAACCATACACCGCGCGGCATACCCCGCAAGCGGCACACCAATCGCCTTCGAAACAAACGGCACCGTCCGCGACGCCCGCGGATTCACCTCAATCATCCACAGCTCATTATCCTTCACCGCGAGCTGCAAATTCATCAGCCCCACCACATGCAAACGCTGCGCAAAAACGTGTGCATACCGCTTCACCTCTGCGAGTACCTCCGGCGTCAAATTCCGCGGCGGCGTAATCGCGGCCGCATCCCCCGAATGGCACCCCGCCGCCTCCACGTGTTCTAGCACCGCCCCCACCACCGTCGTCTCGCCATCCGAAATACAATCCACATCCAACTCAATCGCGTTTTCGAGGAACTTATCAATCAAAATCGGCTTGCCTTCCGACGCCGCCACCGCCTCGGCCACATACTCATCCAGCTCGCCCTCCGCATACACAATCGCCATCCCGCGCCCGCCCAACACAAAGCTCGGCCGCACCAACACCGGATACCCAATCTCCGCGGCAATTCTCCGCGCGTCCTCCACCGAATGCGCAATCCCGCTCGCTGGCTGCTTCATCCCAACTTCATTCACCAGCGCACGGAAAAAGTCGCGGTCCTCCGCACGGTCAATATCCTCCGGCGCCGTCCCCACAACCGTCGCACCCGCCGCCTTCAACCGCGACGCCAAATTAAGCGGCGTCTGCCCACCATACTGAACAATCACGCCCGCACATTGCTCCCGCGTGTAAATCTCCATCACATCCTCAAACGTCAATGGCTCAAAATACAATCGGTCCGACGTATCATAATCGGTCGAAACAGTCTCTGGATTCGAATTGACCATCACGACCTCATACCCACGCGCTCGCAACGCAAACGCCGCATGACAACAACACCAGTCAAACTCAATACCCTGCCCAATCCGATTCGGTCCGCCCCCAAGCACCATAATCCGCTTCTTCGCCGGCGCGGCACTTTTCTCAACCGCCCCCGCATCCCACCGATACGTGCTGTAGTAATACGGCGTCTTCGCTTCAAACTCACCCGCACATGTATCCACCGCACCATACGTCGGATGCAACTTTTCTTCAATCCTCCGCGCACGAATCGCCTCTTCCTCAACCCCCACCGCCGCGGCAATATCCTTGTCCGAAAAACCCATCACCTTCGCCTGCCGCAACACATCCGTCGGCAACACCTTCCCCACAAACGTCCCCAAAAATTCCTGGTACGCCTTCAATTCCGCCAATTCCCGCTTGAACCACGGATCATACGTCGCCTCATCATGAAACTTGAGCGGCGCTTCAAGCGACCTCACCGCCTTCTGATACGCCTCCTTGAACGTCCGCCCAATCGCCATCACCTCGCCCACCGCCTTCATCTGCGTCCCCAACCGCGTATCCGCACCCGGAAACTTCTCAAACGCAAACCGCGGTATCTTCACAACAACATAATCTAAGGCCGGTTCAAAACACGCCGGCGTCGTCCCCGTGATGTCATTACGAATCTCATCGAGCGTATACCCAACCGCCAAAAGTGCCGCGAGCTTCGCAATCGGAAAACCCGTCGCCTTCGACGCCAGCGCCGACGAACGCGATACACGCGGATTCATCTCAATAATAATCCGCCGCCCCGTCTTCGGATTCACCGCCCATTGCACATTCGACCCGCCCGTCTCAATCCCAATCTTTTCCAACACCCGAATCGAATCGTCCCGCATCGCCTGGTACTCACGGTCCGTCAACGTCAAAATCGGCGCCACAGTAATCGAATCGCCCGTGTGCACCCCCATCGGGTCCATATTCTCAATCGAGCACACAATCACCGCGTTCCCAGCCTTGTCGCGCATCACCTCCATCTCGTACTCTTTCCACCCAATCAGCGACTCCTCAATCAACACCTCATGATTCAGCGACGCTTCCAACCCGCCCGTCACAATCGCCTTGAATTCCGCCGCGTCATGCGCAATGCCGCCGCCCGTCCCCCCAAGCGTAAACCCTGGCCGCACAATCAAGGGCCACGACCCAATCGTCCGCGCCACCGCCTCCGCCTCAGAAAGCGAATGCACACTGCCCGACCGCGGCATGTCCAATCCCAAATCACGCATCGCCTCCTTGAACTGCTCACGGTCCTCCGCCCGCTCAATCGCATCCGCCTTCGCACCAATCAATTCCACATGGTACCGCTTCAAAATCCCAGCCTTGTCCAATTCCATCGCCAAATTCAACGCCGTCTGGCCACCCAACGTCGGCAACACCGCATCCGGCCGCTCCCGCCGAATCACCTCATGCAACGCGTCCACCGTCAACGGCTCAATGTACGTCCGATCCGCCCGCTCCGGGTCCGTCATCACCGTCGCCGGATTCGAATTGACGAGAATCACCTCGAACCCTTCCTTTTTCAGAACCTTCACGGCTTGCACGCCCGAATAGTCGAATTCACACCCTTGACCGATGACAATCGGCCCCGCGCCGATAATCAATATCTTCCTGATGTCCGTACGCTTCATATCAGAAAAAGAATAGCACTTTCCATGCCAAAAGAGAAGCGCGGCACTTTTGCCGCGCTCACTTTACACTAGCCGTAATCTATCCACGTGCCCTTTTACAGAGCGCGAATAAATTAGAACCGATATGTAATCGAAAATCCCGCCGCATGCGAAAGCCCGCGGTGATAATCAAGCCAGTAATTCTTCCCAAGCGAATCCGTAATGCACATCGACTTCGAATCCATCAACACAATCCCATAACTCAACGCCAACTCCAAACCAGCCCAGCAACGCCACGACAATCCCCACGTCAAAATGTGACGATTTCCAGGCGGCAACATCGTCGACTCCTGCGACGGCACCGTCGGATCCGAGTCAAATACGTACGAACACATCGCCGTCCAATCCTCCGCAAAATCCCACGACGGCGCAATCGAAAAACGCCACGTGTCTTCCCAGTCCATATTCACCGTCTTAGCCCCAGCCGGCAAACGGAACGTCAACTTATCCATGCACGACCATTCCGTCCAAGACGCCATCGCGCCCAAATGCACCGTGTCCGTAATGTCCCAGTTGAAACCAAACCCAATCGACTGCGGCACCTGCAAATCTGCCGCGGCTCGCCCATTGTTCAAAAGCGCAGACTTCTGCACTATCGACGCCGCCTGCGGCACCCGCACATCCCCAACACACGTCGTCGTGCGCCCCCGCACATGCACATCAATCGGCGACTTGTACATCACACCAACCGCAAAATTATCAAACACCTTGTAGCTCGTACCAACCTGAAAACCAAAATCAGCGAACCCATTGTCGCCCTTCATCCAGTTTCCAAGCGTCCCATACCTCACGCCTTTCGCCGCCGCCTGCGGGCTCGAATATTGCTCAAAATCAAAGTACAAAAACCGCAAACCCGCGCCAACCGACCACTTGTCCGTCACCTTGTACGCCAAGTTCGGGTTCAACACAAATCCCTGCACGTCCGTCTGCTTCGAATTCCAACTCCCTGGCCAAATGTCCGAATACTGCGAACCAAGCCCCCACTCCGGCGCAATCCCCAAACCAAACGTGAAATCCCACGGCAACGGCACCGCCATCTGAAAATGAGGCAACACAAAAAAGCCAGGATCCATGTACTCCGACGACGCCTTGTTCACCTTCACTCGCGCTCTCGGATGCTCCGTCACAAAACCAACCGTCACCGTAATGTTCGTCAAATCCGTCAATGTCGCCGGATTGTTGAAGTTCGCGGACGCATCCACGCCCTTGCCCAACAACGCCCCGCCCAAAGCCGTCGACACCGTCGTCGGCTCGTACAAAGCGAACCCGCTACCAAACGTATTCAGCACGGCACAAGCCGCAACTGCCAGAAGTATACTTTTTGTCTTCATGATTGCGACATTATACCATATTCTGTCACAAAGAGCAAGAGGGTTTTTCCTAATAGACAAAAACTGCCGCGTTCATTATAAATTTCCACGTTTATCATAAGCTATCAATCGCTCCAAATCTACCGATTCGCGGCACTTTTTCCCCTCTCCCGTTCTCTTCTCCTATCCGTTCCGTACCCTTCCTGGAATTTTCGCGCAAACCTCCCGGCATTTTCGCGCAAACTTCCCGGCACTTTCGCGCAAACTCGACCTGACTTTGCGCGAACTTTTCAACCCTCTTCATCAAAGAATCCCCTCCCCAAAATCTTTTCCGTGTCATTCAGGATAGGCTTCATCGTTTCTGCGTATTCAGTGGATAAAATACCGCGGCAGATTTGATGAATTGGGGCTAGTATTTGCCGCGAAAATATGGTATAATATATTCATTATGCGTTGGAAAAGGCTCTTCCTTCTTCTTGGACTGTGCGTAAGTTCTGCCGCTCTTGCGGCAGGGCGGGCGGAGGTGTCGATTCGTTTGGCAGGGG
>CAVIVB010000122.1:0-5523 GCA_963645785.1 bacterium | reverse complement strand
CGACCCATTTTGTCCAGGGATTTGATGCCTTTCTTGGTTGAATTTGATGCCTTTTTTGGTGGGAAGTGATGCCTTTCTTGGTGGGATTTGATTTTATTGCTGGGATGGGGCGAGGGTTGTCTTTGGGTGGCGCGGCAAATTTTGTGCAGTTTGGTATGGTAATTTGCCGCGGAATATGGTATAATATACGCCAATGAACAAACTAGGTTCGCTCATAGTAGCATTGGTCGGGCTCTTGATTGGGTCTGATGGGGTCGCTGCCGCGGTTGAATTTGACGCGGGGGCGGACTTGCGTATTCGTCATGAGCTGATGAAGCATGTGCCGGGTTTGCCAGGCGGGGGCTATCTTTCGACGGCGAAGGCGGGGAAGTTCAAGAATCAGATGCGGTTTCGTCCGAGGGTTTGGTTTGAGTTGAAGGCGTTTGAGAATTGGCGGTTGTACACGCGTTTGACGGATGAATTCAGGTGGAATCCGGAGCCGTATTCGAACAAGACGACGTTTCCGGATGAGGTGATTTTGGACAATTTGTATTTGGAAGGGACGGATTTGCTGGATGGGGTTTTGGATTTGTCGATTGGGCGGCAGGACATTTATAATTATTGTGGGCTTGATCATGTGTTTGTGGATGGGACGCCGGGGGATGGTTCGCGGACGGTGTATTCGGACATGGTGAAGGGGGCGCTCAAGATTAATAAGGATACGCGGCTTGATTTCTTTTTGCTGCATAACTGCGATGACAATGTTTTGCGGTGGGGGACGAAGCGTGGGAAGCATCGGGCGCTGGCGGGTTTGTCGGGGTCGACGGATGATCCGGAGATGGATGATTGGGGGTGGGGTTGGATTTTGTCGGCGAAGGCGGCGGACTGGTTGCCGTTTCAGATTTTTTCTGTGAACAAGATCACGGAATCGTTTTGGTTGAATGGGGAGAAGCATCCGTGGACGTATCGGGAGATGTATGGTGTGAAGGTGATGCCGCAGTTGACGGAGGAATGGAGTTTGCAATTTGAGGCGATGGGGCAGATGGGCGCGAATGATGACGAGGATTTTTTGAGTGGGTGGTCGACGTATGCGGGGGTGAATTGGAAGCAAGCGGGGGCGGGTGCGAAGATGTTTGGGTCGGTTGGGTTTCATACGATGAGTGGTGATAAGGACGCGGCGAATCAGGATGGCGGGCATCATGGGTGGGACCCGATGTGGTCGCGCGGCGTAAATGATTCGGAGATCTTTTTGTATGGGACGCATTATGGGATGGCGTGGTGGAGCAACATGATGTTTTTGAAGCTCGCGGGCGGAATTGATTTGGGGAAGAGGCATAAGTTGACGGTGTCGACGGGGCCAATGTTTGCGACGGTGAATGATGATTTGGGCGGGGGCGATGGGAATTTCAAGGGGATGTTGAGTGTGGCGCGATATGATTTTCCGATTTGGACGGCGGACGCGGCGAAAGGCGAGCGATTTGAAGTGTTTGGGCATTTGTATGCGGAGTTGTTTAATCCGGGGGATTATTTTGAGACGGATAAGCCAGCGTGGTTTGTGCGGTGGCAAGTTGATTTCAAGTTTTGAGGAAAAATATGCTTGCGGAAATATTTGAATTTATCATGCTTTTCTTGTTCGGCTTTTCGTGGCCGTTCGCGATTGCTAAGACATATCGTGCCAAGCGCGTTGATGGAAAAAGCCCCGCGTTTGAGTTGATTGTGATTTTGGGGTATTTGTTTGGGATTGCCTCGCACCTTGTGAGCGGGCGCGGGTTGTGGGTCATCGCCGTTTATTTGGTCGACATTGCGCTTGTTTCGACCGACTTGACACTTTACTTTCACTACACCAATAAAAATAAAAAGGTAAATAAAAACGTATGAAGAAACTACTCTGCGTAGCCGCGGCAGTTGCGGCCACCACCTTCGGCGCATTTGCGGACGAAGCGAAAAATGAAACTGCCGCGAACGCGGCAAAACCAATTCCGGTCTCCGTCCAAGTGGATGGCGAGGCGAAGGAATATAACTTGGCGGACTTTGAATCTGCGAAGGCGTATGTGGATTCGTACGCTGAGAATGTGCAGAATGATAAGGACTTCCAAGCGCATGAGGTCGCGGCACTTTCGACGGTGCGTGCGAAGAATGGATTCTTTGGAACGTGGTGGGCGGTGTTCCCGCCGCTGCTGGCGATTTTCCTCGCGCTCGTGACGAAGGAAGTTTATTCGTCGCTGTTCCTTGGAATTGTTTCGGGCGGTATTTTGTATTCGCAATTCAGTTTTGAAGGGACGGTCGTGCACGTGGTGCAAGATGGCTTTATCAAATCTGTCGCGGACCCGTACAACATTGGTATTATTTTCTTCCTTGTTTTGCTGGGCGCGCTTGTTGCGATGATGAATCGGACGGGCGGAAGTGCCGCGTTTGGGCGGTGGGCGTCGAGCCATATTAGGTCGCGCGTGGGTGCGCAGGTTGCGACGATCATCCTCGGCATTTTGATTTTCGTCGACGACTATTTCAACTGCTTGACGGTTGGTAGCGTGATGCGCCCGGTGACCGATGCGAAGCGGGTTTCGCGTGAGAAGCTCGCCTATTTGATTGATGCGACGGCGGCACCGATTTGCATTATTGCACCGATTTCTTCGTGGGCCGCGGCAGTTGCGGGCTTTGCGAAGGGCGCGGGTGCGGAGTCGGGCTTCTCGCTGTTCATCGCGGCGATTCCGTTCAACTATTATGCGCTCTTGACGATTCTGACGATGTTCTTTGTCGCGATCTTCAAGTTTGATTTTGGTCCGATGAAGAAGTTTGAAGCGGAAGCTTTGAAGAATGGCATTTCGCCGGAAGCGGAAGGTTTTGAAGAGGCGGCGCAAACGCTTCGCCAGAATGATAAGGGCAAGGTGTGCGACCTTGTGGTGCCAGTTTTGTTCTTGATTGTGACGTGCACGGTTGGCATGATTTATTCGGGCGGATTTTTCGGCGGCGATAATTCGGGCGACTTCATCAAGGCGTTCTCGGATTCGGATGCGTCGGTCGGGCTTGCGCTTGGGTCGATTGTGGCATTGGTGTTTGCGGTTGTGTTCTTTATGTGCCGCCGCGTGATTTCGTTCCAGTCCTGCATGGAAGCATTCCCGGAAGGGTTCAAGGCGATGGTGCCGGCGATTATGATTTTGTGCTGCGCGTGGACGTTGAAGGGGATGACGGATTCGCTCGGCGCGAAGATTTTCATTTCCGATTTGATCAATGGGCCGGCCGCTTCGTTGAAGGACTTCTTGCCGGCGATCATCTTCGTCATTGCGTGCATTTTGGGCTTCTCGACGGGCACGAGCTGGGGCACGTTCGGTATTTTGATTCCGATTGTTCTCGCGGCAATTCCAGGTTCGACGATGACGATTATCGCGGTCTCGGCTTGTATGGCTGGCGCGGTGTGCGGCGACCACTGCTCGCCGATTTCGGATACGACGATTATGTCCTCGGCTGGTGCGCAATGTAAGCACATCAACCATGTCAACACGCAGCTTCCGTATGCGATTCTTGTCGCGGCAGTTTCGTTTGTCGCGTACATTGTTGCGCCGCTTGTGAACAATGTGTGGATTTCGCTTGCGATTGCTTGCGCATTGATGGTTGTGACGTTGTTCGTGCTGAAGCTCATCCTCGGCGCGCGCAAATAATAAACGATGTTTCCGAATCTCATCGATATTGGCTTTGTGCACCTCAAGACGTATGGGGCGTGCATGGCCATTGGTTTCATCTTGTGCTGGACGTTGATTGAGCGTCTTTCGGGACGCAAAGATTTGTCCAGCCTCTTGATGAGCTTGATGATTTCGGGCATTGTTGGAAGTCGCATCGCGTATGTGATTGAGCATTGGCAAACTGAGTTCGCCGCGCATCCCGCCTCCGTCATTCGTGTGGACCAAGGCGGCTTGATGTTTTACGGCGGGCTCATTCTGGCCATTCTCGTTTTCATTGCGTGGTGCATCTTCAAAAAAGAAAACCCGCTCAAGCTGGCCGACCTTCTCGCGACGGTTGTCCCGCTTGGGCATGCGTGTGGTCGCATCGGTTGTTTCTTCTATGGCTGTTGCTATGGGAAGCTTTCGACGTCGCCGCTCGCCATTGCATTTCCGCGGCACTCTCCGGCTTGGTACGAACAATTCCAAGCGGGGCAAATTTCTGCCGCGGCCTCTTCCGCGCTTCCAGTCCTTCCGACGCAACTTTTCGAAGCCGCGGCACTTCTTCTTCTCTTTACGCTCCTCATGGTTTTGCGTAAGCGCCTTGTCGCGCGCCCTGGTTCGGTTGTGGGTGCGTACTTGGTGGGCTACGCAATCTTGCGTTTTGCGATGGAATACTTGCGCGGCGATCCACGGGCCGCGGTCGGACCCTTTTCCATTTCTCAAACGATTTCCATTTTTATGATTTTACTTGGCGGAGGCCTCCTTGCCTATGGGCAAAAACGTGCACATCTTCATCGGTGAGGACGACTTCCTTCTCTCGGAAAAGGCCAAGGCCATCATTGGTGACGGCACAGGACTCGAGGTCATCGATTCGCTTACGTCCACCAATATGGATAAGCAACTTGCCGACATCCAACAGGCGGACACTTCTTTTCGCACGCCGCCTTTTCTTGATCCGCGCAAAGTGACGTGGTGGAAGAATGTGAACTTCCTTCCGGGCGGCGGTGGAAAGAAGGGCGATGGCGACGAACCAAAGGAAAAGCTTTCCGAAGATGTCAAAGCCGCGCTTGAGAAATTTGCCGCGCGATTGGCCGCGGCAAATCTTCCCGACAATCAACACTTCATCCTTTCCGGCGCGAAACTTCTCGGGACAAGTATCATCGCCAAGACCCTCAAGAAGGGGGGCGTCGATTTTGTCGTCTTCCAACCTGAGACGCCTTGGAACGCCGCGGCCAATGCTGTTCAGCGTGCACAAGATTTTGCCGCGGAACTCGGCTTGAGCTTTGAAGGAAGTGCCGCGCAAGAATTTGCCGCGCGCGTTGGGTCGGATCCACGTTCGCTCAAAAGCGAACTTGAAAAGATGCGCGACTACTTGGGACCAGAACGGACAACGATTGCTTCCAAGGATATTGCTGAAATCACGTCGCAAGGCGTGGGCACGGAGCCTGTCATTTGGGACGTGACGGATGCCATTGGTGCACGCAACTTGCCCGCGGCACTTTCGGCCGTCAAGCGTTTTGAAGGCGATAAGGCCTTTGCCATCTTGATGACGACGGTCATTGAAAAGTTCTTTCGTCAGCTCGTTGAAATGAAAGCGGCCCAAGCGGAGGGCGTTTTGAATGAGGCGTTGAAGGGGATGAATCCTTACGCCGCACGGAAGAACGAGGGCTTTCTTCGGAATTGGACGCTGACGGAATTGCGCGTCGCCCGTAATCGTTTCCTTGATTTGCGTGAGAAGACCGTATCTTCGTCTGGCTCGAATGAGGAACGCGTCGTGATTGAACTTGCTCGCGCTCTTTCCGTTCGTCGGGCGTAATGGCGCGAGCGAGGGTGGGACTAAGGGTGCGGCGGACCGTCCGCAGCGAATAAAAAGCACCCTTATCCCCCC
>CAVIVB010000121.1:0-5533 GCA_963645785.1 bacterium | reverse complement strand
ATCTGCTGCCGGCACGTCGCAATCATTTCCGGCTCCTTCACGTCCGAACGCTGCATCAATTGCAAATTGAGCGACAGCGCATTGAGCGGATTGCCAATCTCATGCGCGAGCCCCGCGGCCAAACCCTTCACCGCCTCGCTCGCCCCACGCTTCAACTCCTCTTCCGTCCGTGCCTTCTGCGCCGTCGTATCGCTCAAATACACCAGCGTCCCGCCTTTCACGAGCGGAATCGTCTGCATCTCTAAACTGCGCTCTTCCGGATACGACACCATCATCTCGCGCGTACTCATCTTCCCCAGCGGCACATCCAAAAGGCGTAGCGCATCCACCGCATCCATCCCCAGCAGCATTTTTGCCGCGGGATTACTCCGCATCACGCCCCCTTTCGCATCGAGCACAATGATCCCGCGGTCAATTGTCTCAAAAAGTGTATCCAGAAAATCGACTTCATCCGATATGAGTGCATACTGTTCACGCAAATGTGTCGCGTCCAGCTTGTCGATGTGCTTGCGCACACTCTGGAAAAAACTCTTCATTTTCCGCGGCAGTTTTATTTCTTCCGGTTGTCCACCACGCGGCGAATCTTGCCCTCACTACGCGGCAACGTGTTCGGCGCACACAGCGTAATCTTCGGACTCAACCCAATAATCTGGCGAATCACCGCAAGGACATTCTTCCGCAACGTCTCGAGCGTGCGAATATCATCCGAGAACGACTCCGGCTGCAACTCGACGCGTATCTCAAACAAGTCCATCGTCTCCGTCGAACTCAACACAATCTGATAGTGCGGCGCAATCTCCGGTATCTTCAACAACGCCGATTCCACCTGGCTCGGAAACACATTCACGCCATGAATAATCAGCATATCATCCGACCGCGACTTGATACGGCTCATCACGCGCATCGTCCGCCCACACGCACACGGCTCGGTCTGCAACGTCGTCAAGTCACGCGTCCGGTACCGAATCATTGGCGTGCCAAAGCGATCCAGCGTCGTGAACACGAGTTCGCCCTCTTCTCCATCCGGCAACACCTCCAACGTCTCCGGATCAATAATCTCGGGATAGTAATGATCCTCCCAAATGTGCAAACCTTTTCCGCGGCAACAGTCGCAATCGCCCGCCACGCCCGGCCCAGAAATCTCGGTCAACCCATAAATATCATGCGCCACAATCCCCGTCGCCGCCTCAATCTTGTCGCGCATCTCATTCGTCCACGGCTCCGCGCCAAAGATCCCATGCTTCAACTTCGTATCGCGGCGGAAATCAATTCCCAAATTCTTGGCGACTTCAATCACATGCAAGAACCAACTCGGTGTGCACGCAATCGCCGTCACGCCCAAATCCTGCATCAACATCAGCTGCTTCTCGGTATTGCCCGCGCCCGTCGGCAACACTGCGCACCCCAGCTTCTCCCCGCCGTAATGCGCACCCAAGCCGCCCGTGAACAAGCCATACCCATAACTCACCTGCAACACATCCTCATCCGTGAGCCCATACATCGCCAAACACCGCGCCGTCGCATCCGCCCACACGCGAATATCCTCCATCGTATTCGGGATACAAATCGGCTTACCCGTCGTCCCCGACGAACAATGGAAGCGTACAATCTCCTTCATTGGCGCAGCCGTCAGCCCCAGCGGATACTCATCGCGCAAGTCCGTCTTCTTCATAAACGGCAACTTTGCAATATCCTTCAGCGTCACAATGTCGCGCGGCTTCACGCCCTTGGCATCGCAATTCTTACGAAAGAAAGGGACGCGCTCATATTCATAGGCGACAATCTTTTGGAGTTTATCAAGTTGAAGCCGCGCCAATTCTGCGCGCGGCATATAATCATTTCTGGATAATGAGTTCATCGAGTACTTTCAAGAGCTTCGCCATTTGCGCGTCCGTACCAATCGTAATGCGCAATCTTTCGCTCGTCTTGACCCCTTTGAAAAACCGAACATAAATGCCGCGCTCTTTCAATCGTGTGTAGAGCTGGCTGGCACGATGCGGCCGCGGCGGCCGCACAAACACAAAATTCGCCTCGCTATCGGGCACATCCCATTCACGTTCAATCAAGGCCTTCGTAAATTTCTGCCGCGTCGCAAGAATCTTCGCCACATTCGCCTTCATCCACGCCGTGTCCTTGATCGCCGCCACTGCCACCGCTTGCGCCAAAGCACTCACGTTGTACGAATCCTTCACCTTGTTCAACGCCGCAATCAAATCCGAAGGCCCCACGCAATACCCCACGCGCAATCCCGCCAGCGAATAACTCTTCGACAACGTCCTCATCACAAGGATGTTCCGATTCGCACTCGACGTCGCCAACTTCATGCAGTTCCCACGCGCAAAATCCGCATACGCCTCGTCCACCAAAACAACACCACCCTTGAAACGATGCGCAAACGCCGCAATCTCACCAGACTCCGACCATATCCCCGTCGGCGCATTCGGATTCGCCCAAAGAAAAAGTGCCGCGCGCTTGTCAAGCCCCGCCGTCTCTGCCCCGCCTAAATACCCATCGCCACCCATCACCCAAGGCACGTCACGAATCTCCGCCACCGTCCGATAAAGCGAATAACTCGGATCCAACGATGCAATCACTTCGTCCGATTCCATGAACGCACGCGCCGCCAATGCCAAAATCTCGTCCGACCCATTGCCAATAAACACATTCTCAACCTTCGTCCCATGCAACTTTGCAATCTCAGCGCGCAGCTCAGTACATTGCGGATCCGGGTATTTCCTCAAATTCTCCGCATTAAAATTGGCTAAAACTTTCGCACAAGCAGGGGAAGGTGGATACGGATTTTCATTCGTATTCAACTTGATGACGTTCTTCGCCTTGGGTTGTTCGCCCGGTACATACGCCGCCATTTTCCGAACATGATGTGCTATTCTCATCGTCAGACCTCTAATATGGTTAAAGAAACGCGCATATTATACCATATTTTAGCCCAAATTGCAAGGGGAAATTCGCTTCTTGTCCTGATTTTTTACCGCGTAAAACATGTAGAACGGCCGCCCTTGCGTGCCCACCGCCGCGCCCTCAAGCGCCAAAAACGATTCAATTGTCAAAGATCAAATGCTGTTATCAGCTGTGCGCGTTCTTCCGCGCCTGGGCTTGCTCCGCCTTCGAAAGCTTATGCCACTCTAAAACCTCGTCCAAATAACGCTGCACATCCACACACTCTTCCTCCGTCGGTTCATTCAATTCATTTCGCGCCCGCGCTTCGGCGAGCTCGTCCGGATGCGCATCAAAATACTCTTTTACCCATTGTTCCTTCTCCGTCCCCTTGAATTTCTCCCCACACGAATAGATCCACGCATTCTGCCATTCACTTGGAACAGGCTCAAACCTCGCACACCGTTCCGTCACACCAAACGTCGGCGCATACAATACCGCCGGCACGTGATACCCACACGCACAAAATCCGTCGCGGAAATTCTTACATGTCCTTTGGCACTCATACCAATGATGCGCCGTCACAACGGGCATACGCGGCACTTTTGGAGCGTCTATGTCGTTGTTAGCTGCGTTCGTTTGGTTCGTTTGGTTGGTTGTATTTGTTTGATTTGTGGAGTTGAGAGTTGACGCATTCCCGAGGCGAATCGAATACTGCGCTTGAATCTCCTCACGATTGCGTGAAATCTTGAACCACTTCTGCAGCATGTTGCGCCAATTCTTTACGGTGATGGACATGCCCCGCGTCGTCATCCATCCATTTTGCGCAAAATCCAAATACCACCAACGCGAATACCAATACGGGATCTTCAACTCATGCGAAGCAACAGCCACAACCTCTAACTCGCTAAGCGGAAACTTGTCACAGCGCGCGAGGGTGTCCGCATCCAACTTCTGCATCGCTTCAAGAATACGACAAAACGCGTCTTTCTCATCCGCCGACGAAGAACTCCTCGTCAACATACTCAACACAACCGGACAACTACAACGCTTTCCAAACTCTTCCCAAAAATAACAACAACCAACAACCTTCCCCCCTACAACCCCCTTGTTGTTGTTGTTGTTAATAGAGTATTTGATATTGTTCTTGTTGTTATAGTTGTTGTTATAGTTGTTAACAACAATAGCAGAAAGTGTGCCAAAACAATAGCAGAAAGTGTGCCAACTTGATTTATTGCATCTCCGAGCTTTTTCATTTTATTTATTTCCATGTTTTTTATTTTGAATTTTTGGAAGGGGACCGGGCGGGGAAAGTGCCGCGCCCGGCCCCAGGGTTATCATTCAGCCATTCCAATCGTCACCGTCTTGACAATCGTTTTGGCAACTGCCGCGGGATCGCCTCCATGGAGGGTAAACGTAAGCGTGATAGCCGTACCTTCCGTAAGTTCAGCCCACGCCTCATTCCAAGCGAGCGTCAGCATATTGTCTTGGCTCGCCGTCACATCTACCTCGCCCGACGTACCCGACGCCGTCATCCATTCGACCTTGTCACCGAATTCGCTGCGGAATGTGAGGTTGTCCCCGACCGCAGTGAAGGCCGTGTCTGGAATAATGACGCCAGACTTCTCAGAGCCGATTGAGCAGATCGAATTGATTGCGACGGCCGCGAGTTTACCGATGTTTGTGAACGAGATGTTGCCCTTATTGGGTTTGCCATCCGCGCGCGCCGTCACGTTTAGAACGAGCCGCGTTGCGCTTGTAATTGAGTCATTGGCACCTAGCTGACCGGCAAGGTTATATTGCATGATGCAGTGAGGGGTCTTGACCCGCTTGCCTTCATACATTGCGCGCGTCTTCGTTGCGTCGAGGACTTCCGCGAATGCGATGGCTTCCTTGAGGTTGAGAGCCTTCAGGTCGCCGCTATCGATCGCCATCTGACAGATGCCAGCTGTGTCGATATCTTGCTTATTGACGATTCTGCCGCAGCGATAGACCTTGGGTGTACCGGCGACGTTCGTCCGCTTATCGTATGCTTGATACGAGAGAACATATTTTGCCATAATTTTATTCCTTTATTTGTTCTACATGTTTTGATGTGAAGTTCCAGGAATCCCCGACCAAACACATAGGAAACATCGAGGATTCCTGGTTAAAATTTTACGCCTTTCGACTCTTTGAACGAGCCGCCTTGACGGGCGCTTTCTTCTGTTTTACGTCTGCCTCCGCGACAGTTTTAATCTCGGGGAGTATGCCTTGGTAAGTCCCTTCTGGGAGAAGGTCGACTTTTATTTCACGAGTGATTTTCACCCAGACGCGCATCCATTCACCATTAGGCCCACGTGTCAGAACACCGTCCTTAAGGGCGTCATTTGTATCTGATAGCATAAGCCAAGAAAGGGCGGATTTAGCCTCCTTGACTTCCTTCGCTTCTGCCTGATGCAGACCGATCTTAAGCAAGCTTTCGCGGTCTTGCTGATCTAACACAACTTCTTCTAGTGCCATAACTTATATACCTTTTTTTTGCCCTTGCTGTTATTAGCTTAGGCGGTTTTATTTGGATTTGAGGCTCATCACGCGACGAGTTCCTCGCTTCCGACACTATTTATCATATCAAAAAAAAATCAAGTCTGCAACGGAT
>CAVIVB010000120.1:4228-5542 GCA_963645785.1 bacterium | reverse complement strand
TATACCATATTCAGGACAAAATAGGAAGCAGAAATTTTGGAAAATCAATCAAAGAACACGACGACGCCGACGCGAAATAATAATGATAAGCCAAGGAATGGCAAGTGCGATTGCATACCAAATAAGACAAGTCGTAAATGTCCATTGGGACGTTTCAAAGTTGGAGCCAGGCGTGTGCGAAACAGCCCAGGAAATCGCAACCATGCCGCGCGTGAAGAGAGCGGCAAGATTGTTGATATGAGCGGCAAAAGAAGTGGAGATAAAACTTGTCAGAATTCCTAGCGCACTTGAAATAACGCTCACCGCAGCGGTCGGTATAAGAATGAGATTGGCCAAAATTCCACCCGGTGTGACGCGGCCAAACACGTGTGCGGCAATGGGCGTGCCCGCAACCCAAGCTGCAACCGTAATAAAGAAACTTTCCCAACGCCCAAAGTTGAAATGCCTCACAAAACGAATTGAAAGAAGAATCCCAAGCATAACGGCGAAAGAAAGTTCACAGCCGACATTGAGAAGCATGAGCGGGTCAAAGATGTGGATAATAAGGAAGGTGAGGCACCAGGCGACAAGCGCGTTAGGACAGCGCATGAAAATGTAAGCGGCGAAGTAGATGGAAGCCATGCCGGCGGCACGAATGGCACTCGGTGTGAGACCGATGAGATAGGTGTAGGACCAAAGAAGTGGGACAAGAAGGAGACCAGATAGACGCCTGGGAATGCCGCAACAGGCGAGAAGCACCATGAGAAGTTGAGCAACGATCATGACGTGAAGCCCGGAAATGGCAAAGACATGCATGGTGCCGGCGCGAATGAACGTGTCGCGGATGTCTTTTGGCAAGCTGGCACGCTCGCCAAGAAGAATGGCACGATTGAGGTCGGCAATGTCGGGCGCGGAATGTTCAAGACCAATACCCATGCGACGCGAAAAGTTGTGCCGAAGCGCGACAAATGTGCCGCGAAGGGAGTACTTAGGCGCAGAAGCGATGCGGCGTGCAAATGTGTGACGCCCCTTGACCCAAAGACGACGCGGCCGCAGATCAGTTGGTGCTGTGCGCGTATCAAGCCAACCAGCACATTCCCACGTTTCACCAATTCGCGGAAACGCATTTGTAACTGAAACAGGTGCAATAATGCGAATGGCAATGTTTGAGTAAGAAGAAAGAAATGAGACCCATCGCGTCTGGGCGTCACGCTTGCCTCGATACGACATCGCCTCCCCTTCCACAACAAAGCTCCGTTGAAAAGGCGTGCGACGCGTTTCAATGGAGACATCACGCAACGTCTTCACACGAGCATTCATCGTGAAAAAGGCAAG
>CAVIVB010000120.1:0-4218 GCA_963645785.1 bacterium | reverse complement strand
AAAAAAAAAAAACCGCCGCGACAACTGCCGTAAACGCGGCAAGTATCCAAAGGGGTGAAAGAATGTAGGAGACGAATCCGAGCGCCTCACCCGCCGCAAAAGCCGCACAAATCAGAAGATAAATTTTCTCTGGCTTGATCATCAAAGCGCACCTCCCACGGACCATGCGTTTCCCAACACGTCCGCACAGCCTCAACCGTAGGCGCAACATAAAGAGGCGTCGCTTGATGGCGAAACCACGTGTCTTGGCGCTTAGCAAGTTGACAGGTGCGGATGAAAATTTTCTCTAGACTATCCCCTTCACGGTAACCAATCGCGAGCTCAGCCGTGCGCGACCACTTTGGATACAACTTATGAAGACGTGCCTTTTCTTCTTCAAGCCCAGCTTCTCGCATCGCATCGAGGCGCGCGCGGATGCGTTCACGAAGAATGCCGCGGTCAATTTGAATGACCGGATAGGCCGGCGGCGGCTTTTCCCATTTGCGATCAAGCCCACGAAGAAGTGCCGAGAAATAAAGTCCCGTGCCACCCACGATAATAATCGGCCTATCCGCAGGAATGCCCTTTGCCCAACGCGCCGCCGCGCGAAGCCACGCACCAGATGAAAATTCTTCCGCAGGGGTCACGACATCAACGCCGCCCATCTCAAATTCACGCCGCTCTTCAACACTCGGTTTAGCCGTCCCCACATCCATGCCACGATAGACGAGCATCGAATCCGCACTCAAGATGCAGGCGTGCATTTCGCGGGCAAGCGTGGCGGCAATTGATGACTTGCCACTCGCCGTCGGACCCGCTAACAAGTAGGCTTGGCGCGTAAACATAGAACCATCAAACCGACCGCAATGCAAATACACGCGTCAGCCACATTGAAACAAGGAAAGTGGTGTAGCCCCCAATGAAAATCAAACATGTCAATAACATAGCCGCGAAAAAGCCGGTCAATCAAATTACCAATAATGCCAGCATAAAGAAGCGACTCAACAACCGCCGCAAGTCGCCCCACACCAAACACCACGCGGCGCTTCCAAATCAGAAAGGCAAGCGCAACAATCCCAAAAAGAGCGAGCGGCCACACACGCCCCTGAAACATGCCCCACGCACATCCGCGATTTTCCACATATGCCAAATTGAAAAAGTTCGGAATGACAGAAACTGCCGCGGCACCTTTCAAATAACCCGCGGCCAATTCCTTCACCACCGCGTCAATCAAGACGAGATGAACAACGGCAACGAGCGTTGCCCAAAAGCGCCGCGTTGCCCAAAAGCATTGCATGCTTATTCTTCGTTCTCGCTGTTCACGCTCGGCGGCATCATCGTTTGCGCCGCGCGTTCCATCTCGTTTTGACATTCCATGCACGTCAAAACAAACGGCTGATTCAAAAGCCGCGGCTTACGAATGAGCTGCCCGCACACCGTGCACACGCCATACGTGCCGTCATCAATGCGATGCAAGGCCTCATCAATCTGCTGAATCGTGCGGTTGATATTGCCCATCTGTCCAAGCGCCTGCAAGCGCAACGTCTGGTTCGTACCATCGCCGCCATCAGCTTCATGATCCTCCGCCTCATTGAACCCCGTCGCCTTCATCGCGTCAATCCCCTTGAGTGCCTCCGCTCGCGCCGCCATCAAACGCTTACGAAAGTCCTTCAAATCTGTCGCGGAAAACTTATTCGTCGACTTGCCCTGCGCACGCGTCGTCGGCCGCCGCGACAAACGAATACCATTGTCATCCACGCGATCCTCTTCCTTCTTGGCAGAGGCCTTGCGCTCCTTGGCAATTGACATCACAAACGCGAGAGCCTTCGCCGAATCAATCCCAACTTCCGCGTTATAATCAATCGGCTTCGTGTAGGTCGTTCCCACCGATTCCGAAGGCGCCTCTTCCGCAACCTTCTTCTCAGCTTCGTCCTTCTTCACGCTCTTCTTTGCCATATTGTAGCTCCTTTCTCTCGTCTATGAATTGCTTAGATTTGCATCCCAGCAGGCAACTTCATCCATTCGCGAATCTCATCGCTCAACGCCTTAATCTCGGTAATCTTCCCAAGCCGCGTCATGCCTTCTTCGCCCGGCAATTCAAACTGGTCGCCCACCTTCTTGCCCAGCATATTCTGCGCAAGACGCGTCTTCGACGACAAAATGCCGCGCTCAATATCGTTATCCCATTCACCCAGAACGTGATACGTCTTGTCGCCCTCATCCGTCGCCACCACAACCGTCACACCCGGCATCACCTCATCCGTCGTCGCATCCGCAAAGTCCGCAGGCTTGACCGTCTCCAAATCCTGCTGCATGAGCGTCTGCTTCTGCATCAAGGCACGCTGCTCGTCCTTCGCGTACTGATATTCCGCGTTCTCCGACAAGTCGCCATAGCTCTTCGCAAACTCAATACGCTTAATGTTCGCCGGCATATCCTCATTGATAAGCTTGAGGTATTCCGCCTTGCGCATCGCAAAACTCCGGAAACTCGTCAACCGCGCATATTCTTTCTTCTTCTCAACCTTCACCAAATGCGCCTCAAGCTCCGGCGCAATGTGCGTCATCCTCACCACAATCGTGTGATGCGTCGACGGATCCCACGCAATCGAAGCCTGGAACCGCTCAAAGAAAAGTGCCTTGTCCGCCGGCTTCTCCAGCCACTTCGTAAACACCTTCTCCAACCACTTCGAATCCGCAAACAACCGCCGCACAATGTTCTGCATCTTCAGCGTCTCACCATTCTGACGCCCCTCGCCCAACGCAATCGCATGCGTCAACAAAGTAATGAGCGGCGGCAATTCCTTCCAATCCTTGAAGTCATCATACCGCCCCACCAACAACGTCGTGAGCGTCGCCGGCGCCTTCGGCTGATTCATCAACTCGCCAATCGCCTTCCGGCACGCCTCTTCCTCCTTGAATTGCGACACAATCTCTTGTACCGCCGCATAGCAGAACTCCGGCAAATACTTGTAAAGCTTCTCCTTCGCTTCCGCGTTCTCCGCCAAAAACCAAATCATCCGCCCCACTTCGCGCGACGGCAACTTCACCGCCGCCTTCACAAAACGCTTCCTCTCCCACAAATACGCTCGCATCACCGCGCCTTCCGGCGTCAAATACCCAAGCGTCGTCACCTCATTCGCCAGCTGCGCATACAGCGCATCATCCACATTCCGCGCCGCCGTCACCGCAAACGCCAACCGCTCGCCAATCTTGTTGCGCGCCTCCTCGCTCGCACCCTTAAACTTGCCCTGCGCACAATATTCACGCACCGCCGCCAAAATCAGCTTCGGATCCGTCTCATGCGCAAACGCCGTCATCCACACATCACCATAATCCTCCACCGTCGCCTTCAACAAAATCGGCTCCGACCGCTTCACCGGTATCGTCACCGTCTTGTCCTTGCGCAATTCCACACGCGCCGCATCCCAAAACGCCTTCCAATTCGCACTCTTCACAAACCCATTCTCAAGGCAAATCTCCTCAATTCGCACCAGCGGCAACGCACCATAACTCTTCAAAACCTCCTTGATGAATTCTCCCTTGTGATCCTTCAGCAATCCCTCAAACCGCACAGGATCCGCCTCGCGCATCACCAAAATGTGGTCCTCCGGCGCCACCTTCAACATGTCCGTCGCCGCCACATACGTGAATTGATGCCCCTTCCGCGTCCGAAAATCTACCGTCACACGCTTGTAGAAATAATCGATCCGCCGAATCAACCCCAAACCCCACGTCGGATTGATCACCCGCGTCCCAATCTCAAACCCAAGTAACTTCTCCAACCGCATCATCGACTCATCTAGCGGCCTCATCCCAAAATCAATCCCATCCAAATACGACAAAATCAAACGATCCTTCGTCGTCTTTTTCAACGCATCACGTATGCCCGCCGGCCGCACCTTGCGCCCAAGCTCCACGCACTTCTCGCGAACGAGTGTGTATGCCTTTTCGAAGTCCCCTTCGCCAAAGCTATTCAGTTCATTTACCAACGCTTCCGTATCTGCCATATCTGTTGCTCACTTTCTTGCGACCCTATTAGGTCATTTACCAGTTGTGTATTATACCATATTTCAGCCCATTTAGGAAGTAGGTATTTTCATTATTTTTATTTTCCTCCCAAACCCCTACCGATAGGGCAAAACCATAATAAATCGACACCCATGCGGCACCAAACGCTCAACTTTCACCCATCCACCATGCGCCACAGCCACACCCCGCACAATCGCAAGCCCTAACCCA
>CAVIVB010000119.1:0-5558 GCA_963645785.1 bacterium | reverse complement strand
TTTCGATTGCTGTGATTGTCGCGGCAGTTGCTGGGATTGTGATTACGAACAATCGAGCGGCGACGGCGCGTAGTTTGGCGCAGAAGGCCGAGAGCGAAGAGGTTGCGGCAACGCAAGCGGCACGGCAGGCGAAGGCGGAACAGGCGAAGGCTGAGGCTGAGGCGGCGCGTGCGAAGGACGAAGCGGAGAAGGCGCGCGAGATGCGTAAGGCGGAGGATGTGCGGCGTGGGAATTTGAAGCTTGAGAATGAAACGGCGCTTGCGGAGAAGGCACGCGCGGCGAAGGATGCGAAGGCGGCCGAGGAAAATGCGAAGGCGGCGGCGTCCCAGCATGCGGCGGAGAAGGCGAAGTTGGATGCGGCGAGGGTTGAAAGTGAGAAGGTGCGGGCGGTCGCGGATGCGGCGGCGATGAAGGCGGTGGCGGAGGCACAGGCCGCGGCAGATAAGCTGGCGGCGGAAAAGCTCAAGTCCGATGCGGTGATTGCGGAGGCGAAAGTGCTTGAGTTGCGGCAGATTGATTTTGAGACGCTGGAGCGGGAATTGGCGGAGTACAAGTTGGAGCTTGATGAGCGCGAACGGGCGTTGCATCCGGATAAAACTGCCGCGGAGCATTTGACGTGGGTGGGCGAGCGTGAGGCGGATGTGATTGGCGCGGATACGAATGCGGTCAAGCGCAAGCGGGTGCGCATTCTTGCGGAGAATGATCCGAGCTTGCCAGTTGAATCGCGTAAGCTGGCGCGTGCGGAGCGCCTGGGGGATGCGAACCTTGTGGGGGCGATGGGCGTTACGAGCAATGAAGTCATCACGGTTCTTTCGCGTTTGTATGAGGATGCGATCAAGACGGACCGCATCGTAGATGCGAATTACTATTTGCAAAATATTCGTGTTCTTTATCCTAGTTGGGTGTATCGCCCAGCGGAGGAAAAGGAAAGCGAGGACGTCAACCAAAAGAAGGAGGAGAAATAATGTCCGATTGTTGTATATTCGCAGGCCAGGGCGCGCAGGTGCCGGGCATGGGTAAAGATTTCGCCGAGGGCGACGCTGAATTGATGGCGCTCTTTGATAAGGCGAATGGGGTCTTGGGTTTTGACCTGAAGAAGATTTGCTTTGAGGGTCCGGCCGAAGAATTGACGAAGAGTAATATTTGCCAGCCAGCGATTTTCGTCACGAGCTACGCGGCGTTTTTGGCGTTGCAGAAGAAGCGTGCGACGACGTTTGCGTGCGCGGCAGGTTTGTCGCTTGGGGAATGGGGCGCGTTGTGTGCGGCGGGGGTTCTCGATTTTGATTCGACGTTGAAGGTGTTGGAAGCGCGCGGGCGGTTTATGCAGGAAGCGTGCGCGGCGACGCCGAGTGGGATGATTGCGATTGTGGGGGCGTCGGCGGAGCAGCTGGCGGCACTTTGTGAGAAGTCTGGGTGCACGGTGGCGAATATCAATTCTGCCGCGCAGCAGGTGCTTTCGGGGTCGAAGGATGCGATCGCGTCCGCGGCAGTTATTGCGAAGGAGCTTGGGATTAAGCGTGCGATTCCGCTGGCGACGGCAGGAGCGTTCCATTCGCCGTTCATGGCGCCGGCGCGTGAGAAGCTTGCGCCTGTGTTGGATACGGTGACGTTCCATGCGCCGAAGTTCCCGGTCTTGTCCAATGTGACGGGCAAGGCACATTCGTCGGATCCGGGCGCGATCAAGGCGCTGATGTTGGAGCAGGTGACGGGCACGACGAATTGGGCGGCGGATGTCGCGGAGGCGAAGGCTTTGGGGTGCACGCGGTTTGTTGAGTTTGGACCGGGCAAGGTTTTGTCGGGGCTCATCAAGAAGATTGATGCCGCGCTTGTGACGACGAATGTTGCGGACCTTGCGTCGTTGGATGCGACGGTTGCGACTTTGAATGCTTAAGAAGAAAAAGGAGAAACGCAGATGAAGAATCTGGAAGGAAAAGTTGCCATTGTGACCGGAGCGGCACGTGGCATTGGTGCGGAGATCGCCAAGACGCTGGCGTCGCGCGGCGCAAATGTTGCGGTGTGCGATTTGAAGGCGGAATGGTGCGCGGAGACGGTGCAGGCGCTGGAAGCGATGGGCGTGCAGGCCATGGCGGTGGGCGTGAATGTTGCGGTGTCGGCGGAGGTCGACGCGGCAGTTAAGGCCGTCATTGAGAAGTTTGGCAAGGTTGATATTCTTGTCAACAATGCGGGCATCACGAAGGATGGGCTTATTCTTCGCATGTCGGATGACGATTGGGATGCGGTCCTCAATGTGAATTTGAAGGGCACGTTTTTGTTCACGCGCGCGGTGGCGAAACCGATGATGAAGAACAAGGCGGCGGACGGCACACAGCTTGGCGGCGCGATTATCAACATTGCATCGGTCGTGGGCATCATGGGCAATCCGGGGCAGGCGAACTACACGGCGTCGAAGGGCGGCGTGATCGCGCTGACGAAGACGACGTCGAAAGAGCTGGGCTCGCGCAACATTCGTTGCAATGCGGTCGCGCCTGGTTTCATTCAATCGAAGATGACGGACGTCCTTCCTGACAATGTGAAGAAAGCGTATCTTGAGACGATTCCACTTCGTCGTTTTGGCACCGCGGCAGATATTGCGAAGGCCGTTGCGTGGCTTGCGAGCGATGAGGCGGCGTACGTCACTGGCCAGATTATTTCCGTCAATGGAGGTATGCTTGGCTAAACTCTTTCGTAGGTGGGCGTTTTGGCGAACTAAAAAAAGTTAAAATTTCCACTTGCAAAATCACCCTAAAATATGGTATAATATACCCATCCAGATAAAAGGAGCATAAAACTATGGCAGGTAAGCTTGAAGAACGTGTAAAAGAGATTATTGTTGAGCAGCTCGGCGTCAACGCGGAGCAGGTCACAACTGAGGCGTCGTTCATCGATGACCTTGGCGCCGATTCGCTTGATTCGGTGGAGCTCATCATGGCATTTGAGGAAGAGTTTGGCGCGTCCATTCCTGAGGAAGACGCGGAAAAGCTCACGACCGTCGGCAAGGTGGTCGAGTATCTCAAGTCCAAGGGCTACGGTGACGACGGTTCCGCTCCCGCAAAGTAAAACGGGAATGTGAAGTCGTGTGGAGCGAGCATGGGGCGTCTCGCCCTGTGCTCGTTTCGCTTGATTTCTCATTTTATTGCGGAACGGGTCTTTGGAAGGTTGGAATTTTGGCTCGATTTGGGCCTTAAATGTGGCAACAAAGAAAAAAGTTTGCCCAGATAAAAGATTCCACTTGCCAAAATGGGCTCAAATAGTGTATAATATACACTCATTCTTTTCGTAAATAGAAGGACATAGAAGAAATGGCAAAGCGTGACATTCCACTCGAAAGAGTGCGTAACTTCGGCATTATGGCCCACATCGACGGTGGTAAGACAACGACCTCCGAGCGTATTCTGTATTATTCGGGCAAGAACTACAAGATCGGCGAAGTGCATGACGGCGCGGCGACGATGGACTTCATGGTGCAGGAGCAGGAGCGCGGCATCACGATTCAGTCCGCGGCGACGTGCGTTTCGTGGGGCAACTACCGCCTCTCGTTGATTGATACCCCCGGACACGTGGACTTCACGGCGGAAGTTGAACGTTCGCTCCGCGTGTTGGATGGTGCGGTTGCGTTGTACTGCGCGGTCGGTGGCGTTCAGCCGCAGTCCGAACAGGTGTGGCGTCAGTCTGAGAAGTACAAAGTTCCAAAGATTGCGTTCGTCAACAAGATGGACCGTGTCGGTGCGAACTTCTACAACGTGATGGACCAGATGCGCAATCAGCTCCATGCGAACCCGGTTCCGATGGTGATTCCAATCGGCGCGGCAGATACTTTTGAAGGCATCATTGACCTCATTTCGATGAAGGCGCTCTACTATGATATGAAGAGCCTCGGCAAGACCGTCATCGAAAAGGACATCCCGGCGGAATACCAGGCGAAGGCGGAAGAATATCGCCAGAAGATGGTTGAAAGTGCCGCGGAGCAGGATGACGCTTTGATGGAAAAATTCTTCGCGGGCGAAGAACTCACGAACGATGAAATCAAGAAGGCGATTCGCAAGGGTTGCTTGGCGCGTACGATTACGCCGGCGTTCTGCGGTTCTGCGTTCAAGGATAAGGGCGTCCAGCAGCTTCTCGATGGTGTTTGCGATTACCTTCCGTCCCCGCTTGATACGGGCGCGGCAGTTTCGCAGGACAATCCTGAGGAAACGCGTCCGGTGAGCGATGATGCGCCGTTCTGCGGCCTCGCGTTCAAGATCATGTCCGATAAGAACATGGGCAAGATCACCTTCGTGCGTGTCTATTCGGGCATTCTCAAGCTCGGCGAGGAACTCCTCGATTCGACGATCAATCAGGAACAGCGTATTTCCCGTCTTTTCCGTATGCACGCCAACAAGCACGAGCCGCTCGAAGAAGCGCGCGCGGGCGACATTGTGGCCTGCGTCGGTTTGACCCAGACCCGTACGGGCGACACCCTGTGCGATCCGGAACATCCGATTACGCTTGAGTCGATTGACTTCCCGGCGCCGGTTATTTCCGTCGCGGTCAAGCCGAAATCCCGCGGCGATAATGAAAAGCTCGGCGTCGCCCTCCACGCGCTTGCGATGGAAGACCCGACCTTCGTCGTCAGCTTTGACCAGGAAACTTCGGAAACGATCATTGCCGGTATGGGCGAGCTCTACTTGGAAGTTATCGTTGACCGTCTGAAACGCGAATTCAATGTGGATTGCGACGTGGGCGCCCCGCAGGTTGCCTACCGCGAAACGATTACCCAGAAGGTTGAAAACGAATACAAGCACGTCAAGCAGTCCGGCGGCCGCGGTCAGTACGCGCACGTCTGCTTGCGCTTGGAACCGCAGGAACCTGGCAAGGGCTATGAATTCGTCAATGAAGTCAAGGGCGGCGTGATTCCGACCGAATACATCCCGGCCGTTGAAAAGGGCGTCAAGAAGGCGCTCGAATCGGGCCCGCTTGGTGGCTTCCCGGTGGTGGACGTCAAGGCGGTTGTGTACTTCGGTTCGTACCATGAAGTCGACTCGAACGAATTTGCGTTCATTGAATGCGCGCGCCAGTGCTTCAAGCAGGCGTTCCTCAAGGCGAAACCGCAGCTCCTCGAGCCGATGATGGATGTCGAAGTTGCCGTTCCGGAAACCTACATGGGCGCGGCAAATGGTTCGATCAACCAGCGTCGTGGCCGTGTGGAAGGCATGGAAGACCGCGCGGGCGTCAAGCTCATCAAGGCGACGGTCCCGTTGGGCGAAATGTTCGGCTACTCGAACGCGATTCGTACGGTGACCCAGGGCCGCGGCACTTTCACGATGATCTTCAAGCAGTATGAAGCTGTGCCGAAGGCCATTGCGGAACAGGTGATCGCCAAGCGTATCAAGGAAGGCAAGGTCCGTCCGCAGACGGCTGACTAAGCGTTATTCCTTAGTAATAGAGGAACCCGTGGCAAAAGTGCCGCGGGTTTTCCTTTTAACCCTTATTTGAAAAGTGTCGCGTCGGTTTTGGTTGGCGGTTTTGGCTGTGTGTTAGCTGCACTTCGGTTCGGGGCAACGGTACTCCCCATTCCCTTT
>CAVIVB010000118.1:0-5617 GCA_963645785.1 bacterium | reverse complement strand
CTTGTCATTGAAGAAGAGCGCCTTGACTTCCATCTCGTCCATCAAGAAATACTTCCCATCGCCCATCACATCATAGCTCACGCGAATCTCTTCAAAGTTCGAATCCGTGAACACAAACGCCGTGCCATCATCGTACGAATACGTGACATCCTGCTGCGTCAAATCCGGCTTCTCGAACTTGTCGCCCGAACGATAGCTCTTCGACATGCCACCGCCCGTCATCATGTTCCGGAGCTTGCAGTTGTAAATCGCTTGCCCCTTGCCCGGCTTCGAGAAGTCGAATTCCGTGATTTCCCACGGTTCGCCATCAATCAGCAGCTTAACGCCTTTGTGCAGTTCGCCCGCACCAATTACTTCGCCCATTTCTGAGTCTCCTATCTTCTTTATGTACTACTTCAAGTTTATCTTGTCCAACCTTGGGCGTTTCGAGAACTCCTCGTAAGCCCGCTGATGCCAGACGCCGTATATTATACCATATTTTTGAAAAATATGCTAGCCCCCCGCGCAAGAATATGGTATAATATATGGCATGCAAAGAATTCTAGTCTTAGTTTTGGGTGCCTCGATTCTTTCGGGGTGTCTTTCGACGGCTCCAAAGGCCGCCACCAAGTGGACAATCGACGGCGTCAAAACCGCCGCGACAAGCGAAGCGCTTACGAGGTCTCAAGCTACTTTAGACGCTGCCGCGCCCATTGTACGCCTTGCGTCCGTGAGCGTGCGTGCGCCCTATGATGCGCGGCACTTTGTTGTTCTCCGCGCAGATGGCACACTGGCGTTTGACGCGTATAATGAGTTTGCCGCGCAACCGGCGAGTTTGATTCGTTCGGCGGCTGAAAAAGCTGTTCGCGATTCGGGACTTTTCTCCTACGTCATCGCGCATAATTCGACTGCGAACGCGTCTTGCACGCTTGAATTGGTTGTGACGCGCCTCGCCCTCGACTGCCGCGAAAAGGGTTTGAAAACGGCGAGCGTCGAGCTTTCACTCCTTTTGACAAGCTCGCGCGCCATCTTCGCAGAAAGCACCGCGAGCGCGGCGATCCCCATTCCAGATGGGTCCATGGATTTCACCGCGGCGTTTTCGAGAGCCTTCTCTGAGGCTATGGCAAAGGCTTTGGCGCAAATGAAGAGCGCGACAGAAAAAATCAAATGAATCTTTTTGCATCCATCGGGAAGCGCACGGTTGACACCACGCATGCGCTTGGAGATTTTCTTTCGTTCTTGGGTGAGACGACGTGGGAAGGGCTTGCGGCACTTTTCATTCCGCGGCGGTTTCGGTTTGGGGATTGTGCGCTTGCGTTTCAACGCGCGGCGTTTGATGCCTTGCCGATTGCGACGTTGATTGGGTTTTTGCTTGGATTGATTTTGGCGTTTCAAAGTGCCGCGGCGTTGCAAATGTTCGGCGTTGAATCGTATGTTGCCAATATGCTCGCGATTGCGCTTTTTCGTGAGCTTGGGCCGCTTGTGACGGCCATCATTTTGGCTGGTCGTTCGGGGAGTGCCTTTGCCGCGGAAATTGGCACGATGAAGGTGAACGAAGAATTGAATGCCTTGACGACGATGGGTTTGCCGCCGATTCGTTTCCTTGTGTTGCCACGCATTGTCGCGGCCGTCCTCGCCATGCCGATTTTGACCATCTTTGCGGAGCTCGCCGGGCTCATTGGCGGCGCGATTGTTCTCGAACTTATGAATGTTCCAAACGTTGTTTATTGGCGCAATGTGGCCGATTCTTCCAGCGTTTTCAATATTGCATTTGGGCTTGGTAAGGGCGCATTGTTTGGCTTGCTTGTCGCGCTTGTTGCGTGTGCGGCCGGGATGCGGACAAAGGATACGGCGGATGGCGTTGGAACGGCCGCGACATCGGCTGTCGTTTCGGGGATTATTGCAATTGCGCTTGCGGATGGATTATTGGCCGTTTTGTGTCACATTTGGGGCATTTGAGGCCCACCGATGTGGCCGCACGCGCGAGAGAAAGCGCAAGTGCGAAAAGAACGGAACCGAGGTTGCGAATTGGCAGAGGACGTCCGAAATGGGTAAGGCGAGCCAGACGGCGAATGTTTTATCTTCCATAAAATAAGGAAGAATCCAAATGCAGGGGAGGAGGCAGATTCCTTGGCGGAGGAGGGAGAGGAAAACTGCCGCGGTGGGGCGGCCGATGGATTGGAAATAGGTGGTGGCGACGACGTTGATGGAGATGCACCAAAGCATGCAATTTGAGACGGTGAGGTCGTGCGCGGCCATTTTGATGAGGTCGGGTTGGTCAGCCGAGACGAAGCAGCGCGCGAGCCAGGTTGGGAAGGGTTCGACGCATTGGACGAGGCAGGCGAGAATGCACATAATGGTCGTCGCCCAGAAGCCTGTTTTGGTGGCGTCGAGGACGCGGCGGAAATTACGCGCGCCCCAGTTATAGCCGAGGATGGGTTGCAAGCCTTGTTGGGCGCCTTGGATGGGGGTGAAGACGAGAATCAAGACGCTTTGGAAGACGCCCAGCGAGGCGATATGGGCGGTCGCTTCCGCTTCGTTGGGGGACCATTTGGCAAGTGCGATGGACAAAGAAACACTAATCAAAGAGCCGAGAACAGTGGTGAAAAAGGGTGAAAAGCCGACGGAAAGGGAGCGCCAGCAAAGTCCGCGGTAAAAGCCGATGCGTTTGAAGTGGAAGGGGATGATGGTTTTGCCGCGGATGTAGGCGTAGGAAGCGAAGGCGCAGCTTGCGAACATGGCGATATTGGTGGCCCAGGCCGCGCCCGCGATGCCCATCTTGCAGCCAAAAATCAAAATTGGGTCGAGAATCAAATTCGCGCCAAAGCCGATCACCATACACATCATGGAACGGACCGCGGCACCTTCTGCCCGCATCATAGCCGAGAGCCCGAAGGCGAGATGTGCGAATAAGTGGGGGAAAAGGACGATTTTGAGGTAGTCTTTGGCGGCTTGGCACGCGCCGGGCGTGACTTTGTCCGCTCCGCACCACCCAAGGACGGTATCGAGATTGAAGAAGATGAGCGGCGGCAAAGTCATAAAAAAGAGCAATTTGAACGCCACCAATTGGCCAACGAGTTTTTCGCACGTGGTCAAATCTTTTGCGCCCAGCTTAATAGAAAGGACGGTGGAATGGCCTGCGCCAATCAAGACGCCAAAGGCGGAAAACATCATCATGAGCGGATAGGTCAAGGTGAGGCCTGCCATGGCATCCGTGCCGCAACCTTGGCCAATGTAAAAGCGGTCAACGACGCAATAAAGCGCGTTGAGGGTCATGGCGACGAGGGCGGGCCATGAATACTTCACGAGGAGCCGGCCAATCCCACCATGGGCCAGTTCCTCCAAGTTCGACTGCAGATTCTCTTGGTTCTCAGACATGGGCGCATATTATACCATATTTGGCGTCAAAATGGAAGAGGGCAAACCGCGGCAGATTTTTGCGCGAAACCTAGCTAAGTTACGCGCGAAACCTAGCTAAGTTACGCGGAAAAAGTTTCGAAGAAAAGGGGACTTCCAAAGAAAGGCAAAATATGGTATAATATAGGGCATGAAATTTTTGATCCATACGTATGGGTGCCAAATGAACGTCCGCGACTCTGAAGCGGTCGAGGCACTTCTTATTGCCGCGGGGCATGAAAAGGCGGCGGACGAGCAGTCTGCCGAGCTTGTGATTGTGAATAGTTGCACGGTGCGGCAGAAGGCGGAAGAGAAGGCCGTTGGCAAGACGGGGAACTTGATTGCGGCAGGCAAGATGGTCGGTTTGATGGGGTGCGCAGTGAAGCGGCTCGGGGCGGATGTTTTCAAAAAACTGCCGCGGCTTGACTTTGCGGTGGGGCCACGTGCGTTTTGGTTGATTCCGCGGCTTGTTGAACGGGTCCAGGCGAATCGCGCGGCAAAAAAACGTGAGCAAATCCTTGAGCTTGGCGAGGATGCAATTCCAAGCGGACTCGATGCGCACGCCTTCAAAAATGGTGAAAATGCGGGTTTTCAGGCGTATGTGACGATTTTGATTGGGTGCGATAATCGGTGCAGCTATTGCATTGTGCCGACGGTACGCGGCCATGAATATTCCCGCCCCGCGCGTGAGGTGATTGCAGAAGTGAAGGCACTTGCCGCGCATGGCGTCAAGGAAGTGTGCCTCCTCGGCCAGAGCGTGTTGCGGTATGGCCTCCGGAATGCGGCGTGGGACGAGCAGGATGCGCCTAGCCCCGGCGGGTATACGGAGGCGTTTCCACGCCTTTTGGAGGCGCTCGCGGCAATTCCAGGCCTTGAACGCATTCGCTTTACATCGGCCCATCCAAAGGGCTGTACAGATGAATTAATTCGCGCATATAAGGAATTTCCTCAAGTTTGCCGCCATTTGCACCTGCCCGTCCAATCGGGGAGCGACCGCGTCCTCACCGAGATGGGGCGGCATTATACGCGGGCGGAGTATTTGGCGGCGGTTGAAAAGCTCCATGCACTCGACAGAGAATTCGCCGTCACGACCGACGTCATCGTCGGCTATCCAGGAGAAACCGCGGCAGATTTTGAAGAAACACGAAGTTTGATGGAAGAGGCGCAATTCGATAATTCCTTCGTTTTCAAATATTCGCCGCGGCCAGGGACAAAAAGTGCCGCGCTCGAGGATGATGTCCCAACCGAAGAAAAGGAACGTCGCGACCAGGTGCTCCTCGCCGACCAAGAAAAGCGCGGCCAAGAACGCAACAATCGCCTGATCGGGACGGTGCGCGAAGTGATGGTGGAAGGGCCTTCCAAGCGCAATCCCAATCGCCTGAGCGGACGCGACAGCGGCAACCGAATCGTCGTGTGGGACAAGGATGAGCGGTGCGAAAAAGTGCCGCGCGTGGGGTCGCTCCTCAAAATCAAAATCACGGAAGCGCATCCTCAAATCTTGATAGGAAAGCCGTTATGAGCGAAAATTGGCTAGATTTGAATCCAGACCCCGCGCACGTCAAACGTGAACGTGCCAAGGCGCGCGAATTGCGTGCGACCGACTGGTGGAAGGCGCAAATTGCCGCGGGCGTGTGCCATTATTGCCACAAGAAGGTCGGCGCCGAAAATTTGACGTTGGACCATGTCATCCCCGTCGCGCGGGGCGGACGTTCTACGCGCGGCAATTGCGTCCCGTGCTGTAAGGATTGCAACAACAAAAAGAAGGCTTTTACGCCCGCTGAACAGATTTTGGATCAGTTATTTCCAAATGACGGTGAGAACGCATGACGAATTGGACGATTTGGATTTTGGCGAGCGCGTTTTTTCTGGCGCTGTATGACCTGGCGAAGAAGGCGAGCGTCAAGAATAACGCCGTTTTGCCCGTTTTGCTGTGTTCAACGTCGTTTGGATGCGCGGCATTTGTTTCGACGGTGGCCTTGCGCGGCGATTTGGGCGCGGTCATCAATCCAGGCGGCACTGTCCTACTCTTATCCGCGGCAAAAGCGCTAATTGTTTCAATTTCGTGGATTTTTACGTTCAAGGCGCTGAGTACGCTGCCGATTTCGATTGCGACGCCGATTCGAGCAAGTGCGCCCGCGCTCGTCTTTCTCGTGGCTTTATTCCTTTATGGCGAGGTGCCAGGCGTGGTGCAAGCGCTTGGGATGTTGCTTGTTTTTGCGGGATATTTTGCATTTTCGTGGGC
>CAVIVB010000117.1:0-5718 GCA_963645785.1 bacterium | reverse complement strand
GAAAAGTACCGTACTTTAACCTAAATTCCCCCCTGGAAACACCTGACGAAAGCCCCTAACCGCCCTGACGCCTTCCCCTCCCCCACCAAAAATGCCGCAGTTTGGACTAGTATTTGCCGCGGAAATATGGTATAATATACGCCGTCCTTAAAGAAAGGAGATAGTCAAATGAATCGATGCGCAAAATTAGGATCTGCCGCGATCGCGGCACTTTCATTCTTCTCCGCGGTTTCCGCGGCAGAACCCGTCACGAAGGAGGCGCTCAATGCGTCGCTCGATCGCGCGGCAAAATTTCTCATCTCGAAGCAAGATGCGAAAGATGGTCATTGGTCGGATGCGCAAATGCCGGCCTTGACGGCGTTGCCACTTTGGGCGCTCTCGGGCGTCGGGGCCGATAAGGCCGTGCGCGAAAAGGCGGCGAAGTTTGTCCTTTCGACGCAACGTGAAGATGGTGGATTTTACGTTCCAAAGCCGGGCCGCGGCGGTTCAGGTCTGGGGAATTACAACACGGCCGTTTGCTTGTCGGCACTCTTTGAATCGAAGTTGGCACCGGTCGCGGCGATGCTCAAGGCACGTGAATACATTGCCGGTTCGCAATTGACGGGCGATGATACGATGGCGGGCGGCTTTGGGTATGACCGCATTTCGCGCAGGCGGTATGCGGACTTGTCAAATACGTCGTATGCGATGGATGCGATGAGCCGGACGGCAAGTTTGGAGGAATTGCGCACGAGCGGCAAGAAGGTCGATTTGAATTGGGCGCAGGCGATTGCGTTTGTGGAGAATCTGCAGAAGAAAGAAGGCGCGGACAAAGGCGGCGCGGCCTATAATGAATCGACGCCACAGGGCGGCACCGAAACGAACAAGGCGGGCAAGGTCAATTTGCGTGCGTATGGTTCGATGAGCTACGCGGCAGTTTTGTCAATGTGTTCGGCGAAGTTGACGAAGGCGGATCCGCGTGTTCGCAATGCGCTCGACTACTGCACGCGGTATTGGTCGGTCGATGAAAACCCGGGCATGGGCAATCAGGGGTTGTATTACTACTATGATATTTTGGCGCGGGCGCTCAGCGCGGCAGGCATCGAAGAGCTGTTCACCGAAGATGGCAAGACGATTTATTGGAAGCAACAGCTCGCGGCAAAATTGATTTCGCTCCAGAAGGAAGATGGCAGCTGGGCAAATGAGAACAACCGCTTTTGGGAAAGCGACCCAGTCCTTTGCACGAGCTTTGCGATGATTGTTTTGGAACTGTGCCGATAAGAAAAGAAAGGAAGAAACGAAATGAAGATTGCGATTATGGGCGCCGCGGGGCGCATGGGAAAGAAGCTGTGTGACTTGGCGGCGGCGGGCGGCGAGCTTGAGGTCGTTTCGCGCGTCGATGTGGCCGAGGGCTATGATAAGACGTGGTCGAAAGATGTCGAAGGCGTCATTGATTTTTCGTATCATACCGCCGTACCGATGGGCGTGCAAAAGGCCGCGGCAGATGGCATTCCGTATGTGATTGGCACGACAGGCCTCACCGCAGACGAACAGGCAATCGTGAATGACGCGGCAAAAAAGATTCCGATTGTGCAGTCGGGAAATTATTCGCTCGGCGTCAATTTGCTACTTGAATTGGTGCGCAAAGCCGCAACCGTGCTGGGTCCTGAATACGATATTGAAATCACGGAAATGCATCACCGCCACAAGAAGGACGCGCCGTCTGGCACCGCCCTCATGCTCGCAAAAAGTGCCGCGCAAGGGCGTGGAATCAAGGACCTCGAAAGTGCCGCGGTGTATGGTCGGCATGGCGATATTGGCGAGCGGCCCGTGGGCGAAATTGCCATTCATGCGTTGCGCGGCGGCTCGGTTGTTGGCGATCATACCGTCATGTTCGCAGGCGATGTCGAGCGTGTTGAATTGACGCACCGCGCGCAAGACCGTTCGGCTTTTGCCGCGGGCGCACTCAAGGCACTCATTTGGGCGAAAGGAAAAGTGCCGCGCATTTATACGATGCGCGATGTGCTAGGGTTTGATTGATGTTTGAAGCGCGCGGATATATGCTCGATGTGAGCCGGGATCGCGTCCCCACGATGCGAACCTTGCGCCTCATCATTGATATTCTCGCGCGCTCTCGCTACAATCAATTCCAACTCTATACCGAACACACGTTCGCCTATTCGGCGCATCCCGTCGTCTGGGAAGAAGCCGACCCCTTGACCGCGGCAGAAATTCGCAAGCTCGATGCCTACGCGCAAATGCAAGGGATTGAACTTGTCGCGAATCAAAATTCATTTGGCCACATGGAACGTTGGCTGACGCATCCCGAATATAACGCACTCGCGAAATTCCCGAAAGGCGGCGCCATCACACCTTGGGGCACAATCAAAAAATTCCCCACAACGCTCGACCCCAAGAATCCCAAATCGCTCGAACTCGTGCAAGGCCTTTTCGCGGAGCTCCTACCCAACTTCACCTCGCCTCTCGTCAATGTGGGGTGCGATGAAACGTTTGAAATTTCGGACGCCGAAGAATATCTCGAGTTTGTCTTGAAGGTGTTTGATTGCGTGCGCGCCTTGGGCAAGCGGCCCATGTTTTGGGGCGATATCGTCCTCAAGCATCCCGAGCTTGTCGCGCGTCTTCCAAAGGATGTGATTGCCCTCGATTGGGGCTACGAAGGAAATCATCCCTTCCAAAAAGAATGTGCCGCGTTTGCCCAAGCAGGCCTCGATTTTTATGTGTGCCCCGGCACCTCTTCATGGCGCTCGCTCGCAGGGCGCGTCGAGAATATGCGCGAGAATTTGGCCGCGGCAGAATTGGCCGGACGCCTCCACGGCGCGAAAGGCTACCTCGTCACGGACTGGGGTGATGAAGGCCATTGGCAACCGCTCGCGGCGTCTTTGCCCGGCATCATCTTGGGCGGCGCATTTGCAGTCGGTGGCGCGAAAGCCGCCAAGATGGATCTCGAGCGCGAGTTGAATGCGGTAATGGACGCACCCTTGGGCGGCATTCTCCTACGGCTCGGCACGCTTTATTTACGCGGCGGCGCACTTCGTTCCAACGCCTCCGAACTCTTCAACATCCTCCTGAATGGTCACGATTACTCGCGGCACCCAGGCCTCACCGATTCCGTTTTGGAAGACATCAGCGGCGTCGCACACGGTTGCAAAATTGCCGCGGAACGTTATGCCGAGCGCAACGATTGGGCCAAGGAAATTGCCTACATGGCGAACCTAATTGATTGCGCGTGCCACCGCCGCGACGAAGGCCGCCTCCGTGATTTGCGCGATGAGCACGGCCGCATTTGGCGCCTTCGTTCACGTGAAGGCGGGCGCGTCGATTCCCTCGCAAAACTGCCGCGCTTCTAACCGCCGAACTTACTCTTTACGATCCACCAAGCGCTCGGTCAGCTTGCGCAAAATGGTAGTATCGCCCGGCAAATTCTCCAGCGCCGCAAGAGCATTCGCCGTCATGTGCAAAATGATCTTCTTGCACTCATCCTTATCGCACGGCGTCTCATCATCGAGGAGGTCATCCTCATATTGAAACGCAATGCCAACGTTGTAGGCGAACTTCTTCAACGTCTTGATTTCATCCATGTCCGCACCCGCGGCCAACCCACCCATCAAGGACGCGGCAACAAACAAATCCGCCGTCTTGTGCTCATAAATAAAATCAATGTCGCCCTTCTGACTCTGGCTTTGTTGCCGCATCAAATCCTCAATCTGCCCAAACACAACCCCAACGCCATACTTCCCAAGCGTATACACAATCGTCTCCGCATTCCGCGGCGAACGCGATGCCGTCACAAACGCAAGCGACTGCAACGCATCCCCCGCCAAAATCGCCTCCGCCTCGCCATACTTAAACCACACCGACGGATGCCCCCGCCGCATCGTGTCATTATCCATCGACGGCAAATCATCATGTATGAGCGTGTAGTTATGTAGGAGCTCAATCGCCGCCGCCGGAAACGCCGCGTCATGCGCCTTGCCCCCAACCGCCAACGCCGACCCTAAACACACCAGCGGCCGAATGCGCTTACCGCCCGTCCCAACCGCATACCGCACCGCCTTCGAAAGCGCCACCGGCCGATCCGATGCACGCGGCAAAACCATCGAAAGTGTATCTTCCACTATCCGCAGAAGTTGAGCTTCAGTCACATGCGAGTTATACATTTTTGCCGCGCCTTCCTTTTCGTTTCCCCTTAGATCAAGCCGCGCTTGATTAGGTGTTCCGCGATCTCCACCGCATTCAACGCCGCCCCGCGCAACAACTGGTCACCCGACACAAACATCTCCAACCCCTTCTTGTCGTCACGCGAAATATCCTGACGAATGCGCCCCGCCAAAACATCGTACTTCGCCGTCGCATCCAAAGGCATCGGATACCCACCATTCAGCGGATCATCCACCACCTTCACGCCCTCGCACCCAGCCAAAATCTGCCGCGCTTCCTCCGGCGTAATCTCCTCTTCAAACTCCAAATTCAGCGACTCCGAATGCGCCCGCGCAATCGGCACACGCACACACGTGCACGACAACTTCAACTCCGGATGGTGCAACATCTTCCGCGCCTCATTACGCATCTTCAGCTCTTCGAGCGTATACCAATTCGTCTCGTCAAACTTGTCAATGTGCGGAATCAAATTGTACATCAGCTGATGCTGAAACGCCTTCACCGTCAGCGGCTTGCCCGCGGCATAATCATGAATCTGATTCTCCAATTCTTCCAAGCCCGGCGCCCCAGCACCCGACGCCGCCTGATACGTCGCCGCCACAAGCCTCCGCAACTTCTTCGCCTTATGCAGCGGCGCCACCGCCTCCAACATAATCGCCGTCGTGCAATTCGGATTCGCGATCACACCCTTGTTCCAATCAAGATCCTCCGGGTTCACCTGCGGCACCACAAGCGGCACCTCCGGATCCTGCCGAAACGCGCGCGAATTATCAATCATCTTCGCACCCGCCTTCACAACCGCATCCTTCAATTGAATCGCCACATCCGTCTTGCCCGCAAACAAAACAATGTCCAACCCAGCAAACGAATTCTCATCCGCCTTGCGCACATGATACGTCTCGCCCAAAATCTGCTCATCCCGCTCGCGCGATGCAAACACCTGCACCTGCCCCTTCATCGGGAACTTGCGCTCCTTCAATACCTTAATCATCTCCGTGCCGACCGCGCCGACACCCACCAAACCAACTGCATACTCTTTCATAAATCGTGTTTCCTTCTTTTCTTCTCTTTTCTTTTTACGCCATATCCTTCGCGCGCAAATACGCGCTATACGCCCGATACGTCTGCCACGCATCAAACTTCGACGCCAATTCCCACGGCGCATGCATATTGAGTAGCGGCGTCCCCATATCGAGCACCTTCATCCCAAACCGCGCCATGTACTGCGAAATCGTACCGCCGCCACCCTTCTCCATCTTCCCCAACTCCGCCATCTGCCACACCACATCCCCCTCGTCCATCACCTTGCGAATAAACGCCACAAACTCCGGCGAACAATCACTCGCCCCACCCTTCGACGTCCCACCCGTATACTTCGACGCCGCAGGCCCATGATGAAACTTCGCCGCGTTCCCTGTCGAATCCACATCCGGAAAATGCGGGTCCGCCGTCGCCGTCACATCCGCCGACAACATCGACGACCGCTCCAGCGCCCGCCGCACCATAATGTCACGCGCATCCTTCTCCTGACGCTCAATCAGCTCCGCCACCGTGTTCTCA
>CAVIVB010000116.1:0-5725 GCA_963645785.1 bacterium | reverse complement strand
AATATCCTTGATGCCGAGCGAGAGCAAGGTCAGGAGGATGCACACCGCCTTTTGTTCGTACCAGGAAAGGACGAGCGAGAGCGGCAAATCATTCACGCCGCAATTGAATGCCCCCGCCAAAGCGACCGCGACTTGAATCGCGCCATACGCATCATTGCACTGGCCCATATCGAGGAGACGCGGAATGCCGCCAATATCGCCAAGGTCCAAATCGTTGAAGCGATACTTGCCGCACGCGAGCGTGAGAATGACGGTATCCTTCGGAGCCGACTTCACGAATTCGGTGTAGTAAGAACGGCTCGCGCGGAATCCATCGCACCCGCCGACGAGGAAGAAGTGGCGAATCGCGCCCGCTTTGACGGCCTCAATCACCTTGCCTGCAACGGACAAAACTGTCGCGCGACCAAAGCCAGTGAGCATCGTCGTGCCACCATTCATTCCGCGGCAGATTTTATCTTCGCTGTAGCCACCAAGCGCAAGCGCGCGTTCAATGACCGGCGTGAAATCTTTGTCGTCGCCAATGTGTGTGACGCCTGGAAATGCGACGTCGCCCGTCGTAAAGACATTCGCCTTGTACGATTCTTTCGGCGGCATGAGGCAATTCGTCGTGAACAAAAATGCCGCGGGAACGCCATCAAATTCTTTCAGTTGGTTTTGCCAAGCCGTGCCGAAGTTGCCCTTCAAATGGGCGTATTTTTTCAAAGCGGGATAGCCATGGGCGGGCAACATTTCGCCGTGCGTGTAGACATTAATGCCGCGCCCTTCCGTCTGCTTCAGAAGGAGTTCGAGGTCCTTCAGGTCATGACCCGTCACCACAATGAACGGACCCTTCTCAATCGTGAGCGGAACGGTGGCGGGCGTGGGGTCGCCATATGTGGAGGTATTCGCCTTATCAAGAAGTGCCATGCACGCCAAATTGACTTGCCCAAGTTCCATCAAAAGCGCGAGCAATTCATCGGCGGATTTTTCTGCCGCGAGCGCCGCCAGCCCCTTATAAAAGAACGCATTGACCGCCGCATCCTTCTGGCCCAAAACTGCCGCGTGCGAAGCATACGCCGCCATACCGCGCATACCAAACAAAAGAAGCGACTTGAGCGAGCGGATGTCCTCATTCGCCGACCAAACCTTCTGCATATCAAAAGGCGCACACACGCCTGTAGCCAGAATCTTTTGCGTGTACGCATCCAATTCGGTCGAATCAAAATCGACGTTCGTGACCGTTTTGAAAAGACCATTGATGACAAGTTCATCCAGCTTTTCATCGTGCGCCTCGCGCGACAAAACTGCCGCGGCCAACGCCACCAACGCGCCCGTCAACTTGTCTTGTGCCGCGGCACATGTCGCATTCTTGCCACACACGCCACACGCCGTGCAGCCTTTGCCCGCGGCAGTTTGCTCGCACTGAAAACAGAACATTTGATTCGTTGTCATTTGTATTTCTCCTTGTAGTTGAGTTGGTGTAAATTTACAGTCCTTTTAACGCGGCGCCCATCATCGCTTGGAAATGAATCTTCGCAGTGGGGTTCGTAATTTTATTGAGGTAGGAGCGCCATTCGGCCTCCGTTGTTGAAATGTTGCGCGGCGCTTCGCCTGCGCGCCGTGGATGCAAAAGATTGCGGACGCGTTCGAAGATATATTTTTCAACGACGGGCGCGCCTTCATGATACACGCGGCGAATATAATATTTGCGGAGTTTTTCAACTTCTTCCAAATCCGCATGCCAACCGACTTGCGAGAAAAGCCACGCGTTCATAGCTTCGATGGGCTCAGAAAGTTTGCCGCTGAACGCCATTTCCGAGCCGAGGATTTGGCCGCCGTGGTCCGTGTACCAGCGGTAGTCTTCCGCCGCGGCTTCAGGAATTGCAAGCGCATAGCCACGATTCATGTCCGCAAATGCGTGATATTCGTAGAGACGCAAGGTGCCGCCTTTTGCTAAGAAGTTGGTCGCGTTCCCATACACACCATGCACAAGCGGATGATAGACGGGGATGCAATAATTGGGGCGCTGGTGATACGGCGCGAGTTGCCACACGACATTGGAAGAAACCGCACATTTGGGCGCGGGATACTGGAAAAAGTAGGCAAGAATATCCGTCTTGACGCCAGGGCGTTTGGCGGCGATGGCGTCCGCAAGTTGATTCACAAAAAGCATGTATTGCGTCGAACGATAGATTTGCTCGGTCCAATCCATATTTCCTTTGGATGTTTTTTTGTTGGAGGTGAGGACGGTGCCATCGGCCAATTTGATGGGCGCGGTACATTTTTCGCAGATGCAAACGCGCATATTATCCTCATTCCAAAAACCAAGCGATGTAATCGGATAATTGTTGGAACGCGCGCGATCAATCATTTTGATGGCGTGGTCAACGGCTTTTTGCAAGGCGTTAGGACCATTGAGACAAACCTGCGCATTGTAGTAGCCAAACGGAATGCGCTTTTCTCCATCCCACACACGGTACTCATCAGTGTTGGGGAAATACTCAATGAATTCGCCTGCAAGCGTAGCGTGGCCCGAGATACGATGCGGAAGGCGCACATTCGTCTTGTTGCGCGCAAGCCACATTTCACCGCCTTCAACATCAATCGGACGCAAGTTGCTGTAGTCATTGCCCGAAAGCCAACCACGTCCACATGTCGCGGGGCGGTCGCGTCCTTCGCCCCACCGAATGATGAATTCTTTTTGCTTATCGTAAATGGTTCCGTATTTGCGATCGGGCTTCGCAAAGATGATGGTGGAATTATTTTCAAGGAATGCCACGACGCCACGCAAGACGCCAATTGCGCACGCATCAGGCGGCAATCCTAATTTGGCGGCCGCGGCACTTTTCATCTTGCTAGGCACCGCACAACCAATGTAAACATCATTACCTTCTGTGTGAATAAAGTAGCCATCGATATCCGCGCCGCCTTTGAGCCACGCCACATCCGCGGCATATTTTTTCGCAGCCTTGGGACTATTCAAATGGATCCGCACGGAGGCCGTGCCACTCGGTTCATTCGTCGCAATCGGCAAATACGCGCCCGTGATCTTTTCAACCCAATATTGCAATTCCCGCGCGGCAATTTCAATCGTGTTATACGTGTCGGGATACACCACAATCTCGCCCAACGCCTCGCCCACATCTTCTTCCAGCCCTTCCATCACAAGCGTGAGAGGCTTCTCCAATCGCCCTTCTTTGGGCGGCTCCAAGTAGCAAGACGAATCCGAATAATCCGGTTCATAATTGTCACAAAACTTAATCCACCGCCGATAATAGGCATCGTGCTCAGTCCCCTTCCACGAATCTTCCGCGGTCAGCCGCACATCCGAAATCCAAACTTCTTGCACGGCCGAATCGTCCTTCCACGAATCGCACGGAATCTTCATTGTGATGGACTCCACCTTGCGCATATCCATCCAGTTGACCCAATACGCACCATGCACAACTTCGCGCTTGATATGCACCGTCGCCTTTGGACCTTTCACCTCACTGACGCCAATTCGCTTTTCCCAAAAACGCTCAGTCCGCGCAAGAAATGAACTCACATAATTGCATACAATTTCCCCGTCTTGCGTTTGTTCCACATAATAATCGGCCGTTGGCAAATCATTAAGCATATCAACGCCGCCAAGCGGAATGGTAATTTCAACTGCCGCGCTAGGCGTATGCTTAATTTTGAAACCAATCGCCGGACGCTCTTCGCCATCAAAAACGTGCTTTTCACGCGTGACTTCAAACTTCTCCGCGCCCTTGATTTGATAGGCCTCAGGCGCGATGACGAGGGGACTTTGGACCGCGGCAAAACTGCCGCGGCACCAAGCCCACGCCGCCAACGCGGCACAAACAAACGCAAGTCTTTTCATTAGACAAAGTTCAACTTCTTGAGGTCCACATCAACAAGCCCCAACGGCGCCGTCGTCTTCCACGCCCCACGCGTGAAGTCTGGAATGTCATAAGATTTGCCGCGCCGATCAGCCGATTTTTCCGTCAGCTCGCACAAGCAGCACCAGCTCGCCAAATCGTACACATTCATATCAAGCGGCAAACCCATCTGCAAGCAATAGCTCAAACGCAAGACCATCAAAAAGTCCATGCCACCATGCCCGCCGACCTTCTGCGCCAACTCGCCCGCCGTCTTCCACAACGGGTGCATATACGTCTGACGAATCTCCTCCGTCTTCTTGTCGTCGTACTCATGCGCCCCCTTCCCAAGCTCGCTCTCAATCGCAATCCTGAGCGGATAATCCTGCAACACACCATGCGTCCCCTGAATCAAATTGAGCCGGCTATACGGCCGCGCCGTCCCCACATCATGCTGCACCATAATCGTCCGCCCCATCTTCGTCTTAATAATGGACGTATTCATATCGCCCATCTTAATCTTCATATCCCGCAGCCACGCATCATCCTTGTGCAACTTCTGCCCAATCTCTTCAAACCCCGCCTGCTTCGAATCGACCGACACCAAATAATCAAAACAATCGCCGCGGTTGATATCCATATCTAAGCAAATCGGCCCCAATCCATGCGTCGGATATTGATTACCGCCATGCACCGCATTATGACGCAAGCGCCAATAATTCCAATACCCTTCGCCGCCCTTCACATCATTCCACTTGTCATACGTGTAAGTGCGCAAATCGTGAATATACGCACCCTCGCCATGCGTAATCTCGCCCAACATCCCCTTGTGCACCAAGTTGAACGCCAACATCTCGCTCTCGCCATAACAGCAATTCTCCAACTGCATGCAATGCCGCCGCGTCTTCTCGCTCGTCTCCACAAGCTCCCAACATTCATCCACCGTAAACGCACTCGGCACTTCCGTCACCACATGCTTCCCACACTTCATCGCATACAGCGCAATCGGCACATGCAATTCCCACGGCGTCGCATTATACACCAAATCCACATTCGGGTCCTCACACAACTTCTTCCAATCTTCCGGACCCTTATCCCCATAAATCGTCGGCCTCGGCCCCTTATGCTCTTCAATAAACTTCAACGACGCCGCGCGCCGCGCCTCATTCAAATCGCAAATCGCCGAAATGTAACTCCCCGGCACCAGCGTAAAACCCGTAATGCCCGCAATACCGCGCCCCAATCCAATCACGCCCACGCGCAAATTATGGAATGGTTTGTCCGCATACGTCGCCATCATGCCCGCCGCCGAGCCACCCCACTTCGTGACACAACCGCCAGCCGCCAAAGCCGCCGCGCCCATCCACGCCGTATTCAAAAACTCTCTTCTTGTCTGCATCTTGTGTACCTCTTTTTCCTTTTATTTATGTTTTAAAACGAACTTCAACTCTTCCACACGGAAGAATGGACTATATTATACCATATTTTACACCACAATTCAACCCTTCCAATTACGAATTTGAAAGATCCAAAATCTGCAACTCAATATGCCGCGTCCCAAAATCCGAAACAACCACCTTAAAAAGAATGTCATGCGCCGTCAAATCCTTACGAAGTGCCTCCACCCTCTCACCCTGTCGCCACCAAACCGCGCGCACATTCGCCTCCGCAAGAAGCACATCCAAATGCTTCCCTTCCGCCCCCAAAAGCCGCACATCCTTGAAATGCACCCCGCGCATCAAAAAGACCGGCTCCTCATTCCCATGCCCAAACGGCTCCATCTGCTGAATACTCTCCGCAAACTCTAAATTCAAATCCGCCGCGCTCACCTCCGCATCATACTCAACCCGCGCCCCAAACGCCTCGCCCTTCGCCTCGCGCTG
>CAVIVB010000115.1:0-5731 GCA_963645785.1 bacterium | reverse complement strand
GCTCACACGCGTCCAATTCTGCCGCGGAATTTTTCGCGCGTGTTTCCGCCTGACTACGCGCAGAATCGAGCTCAAGTACGCGCGTCTCTGCCCTCTCAACACGCTCCCGTAGCGCAAACACTTCCTCACGCGCCGCCGCCAACTCCGTCTGTGCACTCTCACCCTGGCTCCGATTCGCCTCCGTCATCTCCGCAAGCTTGTCCGTCAACTCCTTCAGCTTCGCCTCCATAAACGACATCGTCTTCTTCGTCGTCTCCGCTTGCCGCGCCGCACGTCCTTCCAATTCCGCAATCGTCTTCTTCGCCGCATCCAATTCTGCCGCGGCACGCTTCACCTTTTCATCCGCCGCCTTCGCCGCACTCTCCGCGGCACTTTTTTCACGCGCCTTTCCCTCATCAAGCGAATAAAGCCGTGTCTCCGCCGTAATGGTCCCTTGCGCGAGAAGCCCATCCACTACCGCACGATTGAACGGACCATAGAATGTGCCCGGCGTCGTTTCGACAAGCCAAACCATCCCAAGCTCCGCCACAAGCGGCGCGGCCACCCACGTCGCCCGTTCATCACACGACAGCGAGAAGGACGATTCAATCCGCCCTTCCTTCGCCCACGCCACAAGGGTCGCGGAATCGATCGGCCCGAAAACCTTCTCGTCCGCACCCTTGACGTACCACACGACTTTCTTCGCCTCTGCCATATCAGAACTTCACCGGCTCCACATGCCAAATGTCACGCGCATACTCCATCACCGCTCGGTCGCTCGAGAACAGCCCCGAACGCGCAATGTTGATGAGCGACATCTTGTTCCACTTCTTCGCGTCACGATACGTCGCGTCAATCCGCTCTTGCGCCGCGCAGTAATCCTTGAGATCCGCCAAGAGCATGTAGTAGTCGTTGTAATCGAGAAGCGAACGAATAATCGGATCAAACAAACCCGGTTCCAACAGCGAGAACACATTCGCCTTGATCATATCAAGCGCCATGCGAATCTCCGGATCCTGTTCGTAAATCTTACGCGACACATACGTCGGACGCAACTTCGCCACATCCTCCGTCCGCAAGCCAAAGAGGAACATGTTCTCATCCCCAACTTCCTCATTGATCTCCACGTTCGCGCCATCAAACGTCCCAAGCGTCAACGCACCGTTCATCATGAACTTCATGTTGCCCGTCCCAGACGCTTCCATGCCCGCAAGCGAAATTTGCTCCGACACTTCCGACGCCGGCATAATCTTCTCCGCAAGCGACACACGATAGTCCGGCAAGAACGCCACAGACAATTTGCCGCGCGTCTTCGGATTCGAATTCACTACGCTCGCGACGCCGTGAATCAAACGAATGATGAGCTTAGCCATGTAATACCCAGGCGCCGCCTTCGCCGCAAAAATAAAGCTCCGCGGCATCGGGTCAAACGTCCGGTCATTCAACAAACGATTGTAGAAAATAATGATGTACAGCACCAGCAACAACTGCCGCTTGTACTCATGAAGCCGCTTCACCTGCACATCGAAAATCGCATTCGGATCAAGCGGAATCCCCAAGTTCTTCATCACCCAATTCGAAAGCTGACCCTTGTTCGAACGCTTGATCTTCGCCAATGCCGAAAGGAAATCATCATTCGTCGCAAACTTCTCCAGCTCCTTCAACTGGTCCAAATGCGTAATCCATTCGTCACCAATCGATTCCGTAATGAGCTGCGCCAAAAGCGGATTCGCCTTCAACAGCCACCGCCGCGGCGTAATGCCATTCGTCACATTATGGAACTTCTCAGGATAAATCTCGTAGAAGTCCTTGAACAGGCTATCCTTCAAAATCTGCGAGTGCAACTTCGCCACGCCATTCACGCTCGACGAACCAATGATGCACATGTTCGCCATCCGCACATAACGCTCGCCCGTCTCATCAATCAACGACATCCTCCTCAAACGATTAATATCGCCCGGATACATCGCCGAAATCTTCTGCAAGAACCGCCCGTTAATCTCATAGATGAGCTGCAAGTGCCGCGGCAACAACCGTTCCATCATCGGCACCGGCCACTTCTCCAACGCCTCCGGCAAAATCGTGTGATTCGTATAACCCGTCGAACGCCGCGTCAAATCCCACGCCTTGTCCCAATCGAGCCCCTCCTCGTCAATCAACACGCGCATCAGCTCCGGAATAATCAGCGCTGGATGCGTCTCATTCAAATGAATGAACACCTTGTCTGGCAACGCATCCCACGTCTCATTCTGCTTGCGATACCGCCGCAAAATATCCTTCAACGAGCACGCCACAAAGAAGTACTGCTGACGCAAACGAAGCTCCTTGCCCGCCATCGTGTTGTCATTCGGATACAACACCTTCGTCAAGTTCTCCGACAGCACCTTCGACTCCACAGCCTCCACATAGCTGCCCTTGTTGAAGTCCTCCAAATTGAACTCATCCACCGAACGCGCAGACCACAACCGCAGCGAATTCACCGCGTTGTTATACCCCACAATCGGCAAATCATACGGCACGCCTTCCACCGTCTCCGCCGGCATCCAACGCCACTGCTGACGCCCCGCAATCGTCATACACTCAACATGCCCACCAAAGTTGACAAGCTGCGAATATTCCGGCCGCGCCATCTCCCACGGATACCCATCCTTCAACCACTGATCCGGCTCTTCAACCTGCTGGCCATCCACAATCTTCTGGCGGAAAATACCAAAGTCATACCTCAGCCCATAACCCATCCCCGCCAAATCCAAGGTCGACATCGAATCCAAATAACACGCCGCCAAACGCCCAAGACCGCCATTGCCCAAACCCGCGTCCGTCTCGTAATCACGCAAATCATTCCAGTTGATCCCGTACTCCTTCAACGCATCGCGGCACAATTGGTCCGCCTTCAAATTGATCACGTTGTTCCCCAACAAGCGCCCAATCAAAAACTCAAGGCTCAAATAATAAACCCGCTTCGTATTCTGCTGCGTATACTCTTCCTGCGTGTTGATCCACCTCTCCACAATCCGATCACGCACCGCGTTCGCAAACGCCGTATACTGATCTCGCTCCGTCGCACGATTATCACTCTTCGCGAGCGAATAACGCAAATGCCACGCAAAGTCTTCTTTCAGCCCTTCAACGGACATCTCAACGCGGCGGTCTTTTTTCTTACTTACTGTTTTCATAAATCGTTTTTCCTTCTATTCTATTTCTTCTTACTTGAACAACCCCTTAATCGCGCTCCCCACATCCTTCAGCGACTCGCCCGCGGCATCAATCGCCTTACCAGCCCCTTCCTTCACAGCCGCGGCACTTTCCTTCAAAGCCGCGGCACTTTCCTTCGCACCTTCCGCAATCCCCTTGCCCACAGTCTTCAAACCTTCTCCAATATTCCCCAGCGCATTCACCACCGCCGTCACAATCTGATTCCACACATCCTCCCAAACCATATCGCTATTCTTACCAATATCCGTCAACGTCGGCAACGGCACCGGCAACTTCACTGCCTTCCACTGCACCGTCAAATCATCCACATCCAACCGATCAATCTCCACCTTCGTCGCGTCCTTCTTCTTCGCCGCCTTCTCCTCCTCCGTCATCACGTCCCGAATCTCTTCCTGCTCCTCAATCTGCCCAACATCCGTCCCAGACGCATTCGCCGCGATCGTCTCAAAATTCCCGATCCCATCCTTGCTCACAACCGACACAAATATATTCGTCACCCCAATGTCAGAAATCACAATCCGCTTCGACAGCACCGTCGACATGTCCACATCCACATCCAAACTCCCAACCGACACCGCCGTCTCAGGATCATACCCTTCCGGATTCGCCAAGTTCACGCCCCCCACATGCAACCGCCCATTGTAAATATTGAACCCAAACTCCTGCAAATGAAACTCCGTCCCCGTGTACTTCGGCACCACCACATTCGCCACCGTCGTCACCACAGGCCCAACCCATAACGGCGAACTCGCCACCAAAATCCCAACAAACGCCAAAAGCCCCACCACAAACCAAAGAGCAAACTTCCCAATCTTCTTCCCCACGCTCACCTTCTTCTCACCCTCGCCCTTCTTCCCCTTGCACCCACACGTACACTTCCCATCCATCTCGCCCGCAAGCCGCTCCGGCACACCCGTCAATGCCCCACCCTTCGGCGCCGCAGGCTTCTTCGCCTCAACCTTCGCCTCCACCTTCTTCTCTGGCTTCTTGGCTTCCCCCGCACCACCAGCCAAACGTTCAGGTACCCCACTCAACGGCGCGCCTTCCTTCTTCTCTTCAGGACGATGAATTGACAACTTACTCATTTGACTTCCTCCACTGTTATTTTGGTCCGATGCCCCGAACCAATCGTTTCAACTTCCATGACGTTGGCCATCCAACGATCACCAAATTTCTTTATCCGCGTCCCCCACAAGCGCCGCAGCGCCTTCCCATCCCTCAACTCTTCCGCCTGCATCAACGCACCCGTCTTACGGTCCACCCAAACCCGCACAACCCGCGTCCCCTTCTTCATCACCACCACCGCACACGTCTGCCCATGCACGCTCTCCGCTTCCCGCGCCGCATCAAATTCAAAATCATCCCACCACAAATAATCCAGCGTCAAATCGCTCCACGTCACATCCGTCTCCAATATCCGCCCCTCCTTCTCAAATACCACATCCTTCCCATCCCCATCCCAAAGCTTCAAATCCGTCGCGCCACCCTTCCGCACCAAATCATACTTGTACTCCGCCTGCACAATCCCCTTCCGCGAACGCAATATAATCCGACCCTCCAATTCCACATCCGCAGGTATCATCGTCCGACAATTCTCCACGAGCTGCCGCGGCGTCGCATTCGTCGGCACCAGCAATTCCGCCGCGAAAACCAAACTCGCCAACATCCCCATCATCTCAATTCCTCCTCCAACTTCGCATCCTTCTCACCACCCACCTCCAACATCGCCTCGTAATACTTCTTCGCCACCGACTTCCGACCCTTCGCCAACATCAACTTCACCATGTTGTAATACGCATAATGATTCCGCGGATTCGAATTAATCGCCTGATCCAAAGTCGCCTCCGCTGCCTTCTCATCCCCCATCGCCGCCTCACACATCGCCCGCATATTCAACGCCGCCGCATCATTCGGCTTCTCTTCCAATAACTCCGCAATCGTCAACTTCGCTGCCTCATAATCCCCCGACCGAATATCCTCACCCGCCTGCAATAACCGCCCCCTCCGCGACTTCGGATCCTCCTCCAATAGCTTCCTAATCTCCCGATCCACCGCCTTCTTCGCCTTGATTTTTGCCGCGGTCTTCTGCGTCACCTTCGTCCGCTCCTTGTCCGCCTCCACATACTCATCCAACTTCGATTCCACCTTCGGCCGCGCATCCTTCACCAACACCTTCTTCTTCTCTGCCTCAAGCTTCGCCTCCTCATCTTCCGCGGCACTTTCCTCTTTCTTCTCCGCGGCAGATTTCCCCCTCTTCGCCGCCATCTTCTTCTCCAATTCCGTCGTATCCGTCACCGCCACAGCCTTCGCATTCTTCCGCGCCTGGTCCAATAAAATCGAATCAATCGCCGCGTTCACATACGCTCTCTTCGTCCGCACCGTCGTAAACTCATCCGTCGCCGCCCGCTCCGGATTCTCCGCCTCCAACTTCTCCAACGCCTCCAACGCCTCTCGAAACTTCTCAACCGCCTCATCCTGCTTCCCATCATGCAGCAAATCCATCGCATCATCTATCAATAACGACGCCGGCTCAATC
>CAVIVB010000114.1:5267-5745 GCA_963645785.1 bacterium | reverse complement strand
GCCCACCTCAATCCACACGCACCTATCGTCAATGATCCACCTTCGCGAGATGTCATTAACCTCGTCTTCGACCCAACCGGCACCAACACTGGCATGTGCTACCAAATTACTCTCGACTATGGCGCACGCATCCAAGCCTCTTGCGACGGCATCACACTCAAAGCATCCGACATGCAATACGCGACGTCCCGTACGCCCACTGCTTGGACCGCAGAATTCTTCTTGCCCGCTTCTTACCTGATTCCTGGTACGTCGCCGATGGGAAACTTGAGCCGCGCCCGAATTCGTGCAGAAGGGGACGGCAAGATTGAATGGCAACGTCTTTCAACGCGTGGCATCTGCCGCGACTTGGACCGCAACGCCTTCACTGAATTCATCTTCCATCCCTAATCATTAGGGTGTTTTCCTTCCTTGAAATGGTCGCATGAGGGGGTTTCTTTGGGTCCGAAAGGGGGCTTCTATGGTACGGTCCAGGGGC